>JAGNMH010000636.1 GCA_017991275.1 Acidobacteriota bacterium | reverse complement strand
CTTCACCAATCGCATTTCAATATCATCCCGCCCGAAGCCGTTATCGCAGACAATGTCGCCGAACCTCCAACCGGCGGCATAGGTGCTGATCTCAGAATGATTGACGGAGCAACTATTATCACCAGACTTGAGCCGGGTTCAGCGGCTGAAAGCTCAGGCATGCTTCCCGGATTTGTGGTCAACCGGGTTGGCGATAAGACGGTTGAATCTTTGATCTCGCCGCTGGCCAAAAGCATTCAGACCGAAGCTGTGAAAAAGTTGCAGATGGCTCGACGGGTAATGCGCGAAATAAATGGTGAGCCAGGCACGACAGTCAAAATTGTTTATCTGGATGGCAAAGACCAAACGCATACGGTTACTGTGACTCGCGCAAAGTTGAAGGGAGAGTTGTCGCCAAGGTTGGGTAATTTCCCGCCTCAATACACTGAGTTTGAATCCAAAAGACTGGCTGGCAACATCGGTTACGTTCGTTTCAACATTTTTACGACACCAATTTCCGAAAAAGTCCGTGCGGCATTGGCTGAGCTAAAAGACGCAGATGGAATCATCTTCGATTTGCGCGGCAATCCTGGTGGAGTGGCGGGAATTGCCACCGGCATTGCCAACAGGCTTTCGGACAAAGGCGGATTGCTGGGCACGATGAAGATGCGAACAAGCGAAGTGAAATTCGCAATTTTTCCACAAACGAATGCTTACACCGGGCCGGTAGCGATTTTGATTGATGGTTTGAGTGCCTCGACCAGCGAGGTTTTTTCCAGCGGTATGCAGGAAATGGGACGCGCGATTATCGTGGGCGAGACCAGTGTCGGAGCTTGTCTGCCCTCGGTCTTTCAGAAGCTTCCGACCGGCGCTCTTTTTCAATTCGCCATCGCTGATTTCAAAACACCAAAAGGCATTTTGATCGAAGGACGTGGTGTCATTCCCGACGCCGAAGTGAAATGGAATCGCGCCAGCCTGTTGGCCGGACGCGACGCACAGCTTGAAACTGCGATTGAGCGACTTGCTCAATCGCGCCAACGCGAACGCTCAGTGAAATGACGTCCGCATTCAACAATGTGAAGCAGGTTGATTAGCTTGCCACACAAATAAGAAAGGATGAGCTTTATGAAGAAAATTGTATTGATGCTTGTGTTTGCGCTGATAACGACATTGTCTGTTGCGGCGCAGGAAAAAAAGGCCGACGCTACGAAAGCCGAAGCCAAACCGATGGCGACCGCGCTCCCCACGGTTGATGAGATTCTGGACAAATACGTCAAAGCCAGCGGCGGCAAGGAAGCAATCCAAAAAGTGACTTCACGCGCCGCCAAAGGCACGTTCGAGATCGAATCAATGGGCATGACTGGCGGTTTTCAGAGCTTTGCCAAAGCTCCGAATAAAAGTGCGAGCACTATTGAAATTGGTGGTTTTGGCACCGTCAATCAGGTTTTTGACGGCACGACAGGCTGGGACAGCAACCCACAAACCGGTTTACGCGAATTGGCTGGCGAAGAGTTGGCCGCGAAAAAACGAGACGCGGATTTTTACCAAACGATCAATATGAAATCCCACTATTCAAAGATGACCGTCAAAGGCAAAGAGAAGGTCGGGGCGGCAGAAGCTTATGTGGTTGAAGCTGTACCGGCTGAGGGTAGCCCGGAGAAACTCTACTTCGACGCAACTTCCGGTTTGCTGGTTCGCGTTGACACCGAACGTGATTCGCCGCAAGGCAAGATGGCCATCGAAGCTTATATGTCGGATTACAAGCCAGTGGACGGAGTCAATATCCCTCACACGTTGAAGCAGGTTACGCCGATGTTCTCCATGACCATCAAGATGGTGGAGATCAAACACAACGTTCCGGTCGAAGACGCGAAGTTCGCCAAACCAGCGAACTAAACCAATGCCGGAAGCTGATAAACGAAAGGGGCGAGATCAACTCGCCCCTTTCGCCGTTTTTATCTTGGAATTGTTCAGATAGCGCGTTTGACTTCGTGAGGCAACAGATCGGTTGTTGCCTCAGTGACCGGATGCTGAATCGAAGTTGGCGGTAATTCATTGGTGTCTGGTGCGTTGATTTCACGATTGCTCTCGCTGAAACCTCTGTGCGACGGCTGGGGTAGCGAATCTCGCTCGATTGGTTTGTTGATCGTTTTTTTAAGTCGCAAATATCCGAACAGAACCATCAATAATCCGGCGATGCCGAATGAACTTGAGAGCGCCAGAACGACTTTCAGTATTTTGGCGTAACGAACCGGGTCATCAGTGTGCAAAAAGAGAAGCGGCAAAGCCAATCCGGCCAGCAGTACGAAAAGCAGCCCCATGCCTATGGTTTTGGAACTGGCATTGGCATTTGAAGTCAGCCGCAACACTTCCATTTGAGGCGGAGTTGCGACTGTTAGTGGCGAACCGCACTGGCGACAAAACCGAGAACTGCCAGCCGTGTCCGCTCCGCAAGCAGTGCAGTGAGTCGCCGATGCCCGCGACATTGCCAAGGCCAGAATCGCCTCGGCTTCGCGCGTTAGTGTGCGACGGTCACCCGTGGTCATATAGCCGGAATAAACTCCCTTCACTTCGTAATCAAAAGTCACGCGCGACAGGTTTGTCCCGGCTGACTTAACTCCAATGTTGAGAGTTGTTTGGTATTGCAGGATGTCTTGCGAGCAGCCGGAAGCTGCGCCGCTTTTCGCGCTACGCCGAGCTTGAACCGGATTATCGTTCAGTACGCGATAACCCATCTGCTCCAGCGCGTCAGTCAGTTGCGCGCGAACGCTTTCCGTATCGCCAAAGACTTGGCGGGTCACGTCATGTTCGAAAGTGTAATACCCACTGTTGTCGCTCATTACTGGGATGAATTCCGCGCCCATAAAATCCCTCCGGAGTTGTCGGGTGAAAGTGTCGAGATGTTTCCATAAACGCAGCCGCCGGAATCAAAGTTCGCAGACTATTAATCGTTGTTCTTCCGCCAGACGTAAATGTCACGGGCAATTTCACCTTCCAAAGCGATCTGGGTTTCATCGCACTGAATAACGAAGCTGGGAAATTTCTGTTTGATTTTGACCGGAACTCCAGGCGAAATGCCAAAGGATGAAAGCTTGCGGATGCGCGGAAAGTTGGCTGCGCTGACGTAAGCTACCTGGGCCTGTTCGCCGACTTCCAGACGATCAATCGAAGTCACCAGCGAATTGACGTGATCTTCAATCTGACGGCAGCAATCGCCTTCGGGAATCGGGTGATTGTGCGGGCAGAAGCGCGGATGGCCAAGCAGCGTGCAGATGGCGTTGGTAACCCCGCGCGCCAGGAAGTGTTCAAACTCGCAGGCGTCAGCTTCGCTTTCTTCCAAAGTCATGCCCAGAACGTCAACCACCAAACGCTCGGCCAGTCTATGGCGGCGGATAATTTCTCCGGCGGTTTGGCGACCCAGCGGAGTCAGGCTGATGTCTCCATTGGAGTTTCGACTCACATAACCTTCGCGTTCGCATTCGGCCAGCAATTCTTCCGTGACTTCGGTTTTGGCGTCATCGGCGATTGTTTCAACAGCAGCTGAACCGCGCTCTTCATTCGTCCAAACGGACTCCAGAACTTCGACAATATCTTCAGAAAGCCAGTTGTGCATAAGTCAGTAGTTTTTGAATACAGTTAAAAGGTAATTTTCAAAACCCGCAAAACCAGATTGACCACTCCACCGACAACGATGGCGAATGGCGTAAGAAAGGCCAGAATGTACATCGCCGTCTTCAATCCCTGCTCGCGAATAATCATAAAAAAGTTGGCGACACAAGGAATGAACAGCGTCAACACAATCAGCGAAACGACGACTTGAACCGGAGACATCAGGCCTTGTCCAACCATATCGAACAAACCGGCGGCTCCGTAATCCCGGCGCAGAAAGCCAAGAACCAGAACTTGAGCCGTTTGTCTGGGCAGCTCAAGCACCCCGGTTACCAGCGGAGCCAGCGAGTTGTTAATCATATCCAGCCCGCTCA
>JAGNMH010000045.1 GCA_017991275.1 Acidobacteriota bacterium | reverse complement strand
AGCATCAACAGCCTGTCCTGTGCATTGTTCCGGCGAAATGTATTTCGGCGTCCCGACAATCATGTTTTCGTCGGTCAAACCTTTCCAGGTATGCTCTCCGTTTTCAGGCAAGGCCAGCTTGGCTATGCCAAAATCCAAAACCAGAACACGCTCAATTCCATAACCAGGCGCTTCGATCATGACGTTGTCGGGTTTCAGGTCGCGGTGAATGATTCCCAATCGGTGAGCGGCCTCGATGCCTGCGCAGACTTGCGACAGAATCGCGACGGCGCGTTCTGGTCGCATCTGCCCTAATCGTGAGGCATGAGCCTGCATTTCTTCGCGCAGGCTGCGGCCTTCGATCAACTCCATCACCAGATAAGCCGAGCCATTCGGCAGGTGGCCGGAATCATAAACAGAGACGATGTTGGGATGCTTCAGGCGTGCAGCGGCGCGAGCTTCGCGGTTGAACCGTTCGCGGGCTGTGGCGTCGCTGAGGAATTCGGCGCGCAGGATTTTGATGGCCACGGCGCGATCCAGCGACAAGTGAGTGGCGCGGTAAACGCTGCCCATGCCACCGTGAGCGATTAACTGTTCCAGACGGTATTTGCCTTCGACAAGCAGCGGCAACGATTCAACTTCGCGCGTGGCAGTTTGATCGAACAGACAAAACTCTACCCCGTCGCCAAAACAACGATGACAAGCTCGGCAATAACGCATAGCGACTTCTCCCGGAGCGCGGATTTTTTTAATCCGCCTGGCCTGCGGACTTACAGTCCGCTCGTCATTCAGGTTTTCAGTGATAAAGGGGTGAAACGAATTTCGATCTGAATCTGACGGCCTGAAGAATACTAAAGTGACAGAGGCAACTCAATTCGGGTCACTGCCGGGCGCTCCGGCTATATGCTGGCGCTCAGAATACGCAATTTGGCTCGTTGACGCTCAGGGATGTTTTTCTTATAGTGCCGCCGAACCACATTTGAGCCTTTTACTGACCTTGATGACAGCAACAAAAATGCAACAGGTGAAGTTTTCAACACTATCCGGCGCGCCCAGCAACCCGCTCAACGGGCAACAGTTTGAGTCGTCGTTTGATGAAGACGCGCCTCAATGCTGCGGCACCGGCTGCACGGTTTGTGTGCTGGATTACCCGGAATTGTTTTCCTTAAACCAAACAGATTCCGGCCAAACGGATTGCAATATGCTGGCTCTGCTGGAAGCAGTCGAACAGGCTCAGGAACAGGCGAGCAAGATAATTGCCAACGGCAATTTACAGTAACGAAAGTTGAGCACGTCTCTTTGCGCCATCCCTTTCGCGCAAACCAGTAGCACAAAAAAGCTCGTAGTCCCGCCTTTAGGCGGAAGGTTTCGGCAACAACGCCCATTCCGCCTAAAGGCGGGATTACGAACGTTTTCCCAAGGAGGCATCCATGGCCGCTGAAGCCAAAACCATCCAAACAGGCAACGGGGGAGCTGCCGAAGCGCACAAACCCTACATTTCCGCCAGCAGTATCATTGCCGAATTTACCCCACGAGCAGTCATTGTCGGCGCGCTATTCGGCATCATCTTTGGAGCTGCGACAGTTTATTTGGGTTTGAAGGTCGGGTTGACGGTCAGCGCCTCGATTCCAATCGCCGTGCTTTCGATCACTGTGCTGCGCCTGCTTGGCCGTTCGACGATTCTGGAAAACAACATCGTACAGACGACCGGCTCGGCGTCTGAATCCATTGCAGCGGGAATTGTATTCACGATTCCCGCTCTGCTGATTCTGGGTCTTGATCTGGACATCACACGGACTTCGTTGATTGCGGCGGCGGGCGGATTACTCGGCGTATTACTGATGATTCCTTTGCGACGCAGCTTGATCGTCAAAGAACACGGCACGCTGCCTTACCCGGAAGGCACTGCCTGCGCCGAAGTCCTGGTCGTCGGCGACAAAGGCGGTTCGGACGCGAAGACTGTGTTTCTTGGCTTCGGCGTTGGATTAGCCTACAAGTTTTTGATGGGCGGTTTGAAGTTCTGGAAGGAAATTCCAGCCAAAGTTTTGTCCTGGTTTCAGGGCGCGCGAGTGGCGGCGGAAATTTCGCCTGAACTGCTGGGCGTCGGTTACATCATCGGCCCGCGCGTGGCGTCATACATGCTGGGCGGAGGCGTAATCGCTGCGCTGGTGCTGGTTCCGATGGTTAAATTTTTCGGCGCCGGGCTGACCACGAACATCTTCCCTGCTCCGCCAGGCGAGCTGATCCGCAACATGAGCGCCTCGCAGGTCTTTGATCGTTACGTTCGTTACATTGCCGCCGGAGCCGTGGCAATGGGTGGCATTGTCAGCCTGATTCGTTCGCTGCCGACAATTCTTCAAGCCTTCAAATCCGGCCTGAAGGATTTCACCGGCGGAACCGCAGGCGCCACCCGAACCGAACGCGACATTCCGATCGGTTACGCAATGGGCGGAGTCGTGTTGTTGTTGATTGCCGTCGTCGCCATTCCGCAGTACGAGGTTAACTGGATTTCGGCCATTCTGATTCTGGTCTTCGGCTTTTTCTTCGTCACGGTGTCGTCGCGCATTTGCGGACAGATTGGTTCGACCTCAAACCCGATTTCAGGGATGACGATTGCGACGCTGTTGTTCACTTCGCTGATTTTTCTGTTGATGGGAAGAATGCAGCCTCACGACAGAGTCATCGCCTTGACCGTAGGCGCAATCGTTTGCGTAGCCGCAGCCAATGCCGGCAACACCTCGCAGGATTTGAAAACAGGTTTTCTGGTTGGAGCCACGCCGAAACATCAGCAAGTTGCGTTGATGGTGGGTGCGCTTACCTCAGCGTTGGTGATTGGCTGGACGCTGGATTTTCTGAACCGGTCGGCGATCAACATTTTGCCGATGAATTATCCGGGCTTTACTGTCCCCGCTGATTCTATCAAGGGAACTTACGCCGATAGTCCGGCTGCCCCCGACGGCAAAACTTACCGTTACGCCCAGTTCGCCGTCGAGGTTGAAGCTGACGGCGGCCAGACCCGCATCGCGGCGGGCAAATATCTGGTTGGCGAAGACAGCCAAATTCATTACCTGGTCAACCCCGGCGTCGGCGGCATTCGACAAGGTTTGACAGCGACGCTGCCGACAGCGGTTCAAGGCAAGAATTACGCCGATCAGTTGAGTGGCGGAGTTGCGGCTCGCGGATTGGATGATCAAATGTATCAGCGCATTAACGTCAAAGGTGACGGAAACGAGTACACCTTGCTGGTTGATGCCGCAGGCGCTCCGAAATACTCCGTCGAAGAATTCACCGGCAAGCTGGATGCTCCAAAGGCCGCGCTGATGGGAGTGCTGGTTGATGGTGTGCTGACTCAGAAACTGCCGTGGTCGTTGATTCTGATCGGAGCGGTGATTTCGCTGATTCTGGAAATCATAGGCGTTCAAGCCTTGCCCGTAGCCGTCGGCATTTACCTGCCGATTTCGACTTCGGCGACGATTTTCGCCGGTGGCCTGATTCGCTCGCTGGTCAACAAACTGAAGAAAGACAATCATCAGGAATCGCTGGCCGAAGAAGAAACCGGCAAAGGCGTTCTGCTCAGTTCCGGTTTGATCGCCGGTGGAGCCATTGGCGGCTTGTTCATCGCCGGTTCGCGCGCGATTTACGGCTGGCTGAACAACGTCCCGACTTCAATTGCCGAAGAGAAAATCGGTATCGGAGGTCATTGGGCAATTACCAATGGGCCGTGGGCAAACATCATTGGCTTGTTGATCTTTGGCTGTCTGGCTTATTTCCTGTTCAACGTGGCGCGCAAACGTGCTGCTTGATCTCCGCTTGGTGCAGTACCGCGCGCGTGAGCAAGCGGCTGCTTACCAAGCCGCTTGCTCACGCGCGCGGTACTGCACAGAAAAATCATAATGCCACTCCCACTTGAAGGAATCAGAGTTTTGGACTTTGGCCGTTACATCGCCGGGCCATACTGCGCGATGTTGCTGGCCGATATGGGCGCTGAAGTCATTCGCATCGAAAGACGCGAAGGCGGCGAAGATCGCTACGTCTCTCCGATCACCGAGCCTCCGGATGGCTTAGGCGAAGGCCCGATGTTCATCGGCTTCAATCGTAACAAAAAAAGCATCACGCTCGACCCGTCGCACACGGGCAGTCGTGAAATCAAACGACGGTTGATTGCCTCCGCCGACATAATCATCGCCAATTTGCCGTTGGACGTTCTGGAAAAACTGGAACTGGATTACGAATCGCTGAAGGCAATCAAGCCTGACGTGATCTTTGGGCGAGTTTCGACTTACGGTCACGAAGGCCCCTATGCCAATCGGGTCGGCTTCGATCCGGTGATTCAAGCGATGTCCGGCGCAATGACTTTGACCGGGACTCCGGGCGTGCCAATTCGCAGCGTCGTTCCGTTTGAAGATTTCGGCACGGCTCTGCACACGGCTTTCGGAGTGATGGTCGCGTTGTTCGAGCGACAAAAAACCGGACGCGGTCAGATTGTTGACGCTTCGTTGCTGGCGACTGGAATGATGTTTATGCAATCGCTGCTGGCTGAACGCCACGTTCTGGACATTGTCCGCCAGCAACAGGGCAACACCGGCTATACGGCGGCTCCGTCGGATTGTTACAAAACCAAAGACGGCTGGTTGATTGTCGCGGTCATTGGGCAGGCTATGTTCAAACGATGGGCACGGTTGGTTGGACGGCCTGAACTGATTGACGACGTTCGCTGCGTAGACGATCTGGCGCGCGGCAACAATTCCGAACTTATTAACTCCGCAATGGATGGCTGGATTTCAAAACTGACAACCGAAGAAGCAATCAATCTGCTTGAAGCAGCCCGCGTTCCCTGCGGCAAAGTTTTCCAACTCGGCGAAGTTTTCGACGACCCACAGGTGCAGGCTCGCGGTTTGTTCAAGTTTCTGAATTACCCCGGAGGAGCCAAGCCAATTCCAGTGCCGAACACACCTGTGCAATTGTCAGAAACTCCGGGGACGATCAGACACAGAGCGCCGACTTTGGGCGAACACACTGATCAGGTTTTGACCGGACTTGGGTTCACCGAAAATGAAATGGCCGACTTTCGCCGAGCGGAGATTATTTGAACTAAATCTTCATTTCTTCGGCGGGACTGAAGCGGAAATCAGTTTGAATCCGTCTTTTGGCTCGAACATCAAGCCAACCTGTTTGTTCTGAATCTTGGTGTTGACGATGTTTACCTGATCCTCGAACAGTTCGCAGAAAATTCGATTGCGAAGTTGCGAACCGTCCAGATTATCGGTTTTCGCCGCTTTGGCTGAAGCCGGCGGCACTTTCCCTTCGATATAAAGCCAGAACATATCCACCTGCCATTCCAGCCCAACCCAATTAAGCCTGACCGAAGTCCCAGTTTTACTCTTCAATTCCAGATTGGCACGCAGGTAAGCCAGAATCGTTTCGCCGATTTGTTTGTTTTTGTTTGCCGTAGCCGGATCAATTTTGACCTGCCGTTTGGCATGCTGGCTGACCGCAGTTTCCAGATCGTCTGCATAAACGCGGATGACAATCTCGACCGATTGGGATTTCTGATTGAATTCGATTTGAGCAACGCTCACGTGAACTTTGTGCATTACTATTGCTCGCCTGTTAGTTGTTCTTTCGAAGGTTTACTTTCGGCAGCGACTGCGGATTTCTCGCGCTTGCCTTTTTTCACACCAGCCTTACGAGCCTGCTTGGGGCTATTGGTAGTGTTTCGCGGTGACTTTGCTTTCGGACCTTTCGGACTCACCTTCTGGTGTTCTTTTTTGGCTTGAGGGTTAAGAGCTTCGTTCAGTTGTTTGAGCGTCTGTCGTTCTGCACGCCCATCGCCCAGATCACGGGCAATTTTCAAAGCCATTTCATAAAATTCGACCGCCTTGCCGCGCTCTTCCAGTGCGTCATAAGCCCGCCCCAAACTGGCAAGCGCGCTCATCTCATCGCGCCGCTGACCGGTTTCGCGTGCAAGTTGGAGGTTCTGTTGATAAAACTCTATCACCTGATGCATTGGCGTTTAGTGACCGATTCACGGATTACAGTGACCAGATTCCGGCAGTTTCTAATTCAAGATATGGCCGCTCCGACTGGAAACTGACGATCAGAAACTGGCTTGCCTGAAAACAGGCACAGATTATCACAGCGAAATAATGTCGCAACTAACGGCTCCAACCTTCTCATCTAAAATGTCTTGCGGCGTTTATTGAGGGTGTGCTACTGTGCGCCACGTTGAGTACGACCTCATTGCGATTAGCCTCATTCGCTTCGTGCTCTAACTTCCAATACTTAATCCAGTCCGTAACCCCGTTCCTGCGGATATTAGAAATTCGAGCTTAACCATGCTGCTCATTTTCCATTCGGCGTTTTACGTTGCCCATTGCCGCATCCTTACTGTCAATTATTGGCAATCAATAGGGCAAATCGAATCCGGAAAATGAATTCACCGCAAAATTACCGCCCAAAGACTAAGCTCAATCAACCCCGACCCCGCCTGGCTATTTAACATTTTTATTTACCGCTGCCGCAGGCTAGGAAATTAATTCTGCTTTGACCTGCGGCTTTGGCAGACAGGTGTCGAGGAGATTTTATGAAATTCAAACCAGAACAAATGAGATACAAACATTTTCAATTCGCCTTTTTTCGTAAGGCTACTGACTGGCATAAGGCTGGCAATTGGAGCAAAACTACCGTTTGGGCTTTGGCGTTGCTTATGCTGGCTGCGGCCAGTGCGGCAGCTTTATTCGGTCATTCAGTTTCCACAGCCAAAGCAGCATCGGCTGCATTCACAATTCAAAACGATCAACCTTCGGTTGGGCCTGGCCTCCCGCTTGGCGGCTCCAACTCTCAGAAAAGCGGAGCCAGCAACACCAAACCTGGCAGCGTTCTCTTCTTTCCGAAGTACACCAGCAACAACTCCAATCCCAGTGACACCAACACAATCATTTCACTGACCAACGTCAATCCGCGCGATGCCGTGACGTTGCGCCTGTTTTTCGTCCGGGATTGTCAGGTTCACAACATGTTTTTGAATCTGGCGGCGAACCAGACGCGCACGTTGCTGGCCAGCAGCGAAGACCCTGGCAAAACTGGTTATCTGATCGTCACAGCCGTTAACTCGTTGGGCATTCCATCTCAATTCAACTGGTTGATCGGCAGCGCTAGCATACTCACAGGGCGCAATATCAATGGCCACGAAGCAAGTTACAACGCTGTCGGCGTGTCCAAACGAACAGGCGGCGGTGTTGCAGTCGCTGAAGGCGCAATCGAAGCCGATTTGAAATTCAACGACACGGATTACGACCGCTTGCCTCAGTTGGTGGCTCTTGATCGCATTGACAACCAGGATCCGAACGCAGGCGAAGACGCGCCGGTTCCTGCTGAGCGAACTGATGTCACCCTGATTAGCCCGTTGGCCAATCTGGCGGGCGGTTCACAAGCGCTGCAAGTGGTGGCAATCGCCTATGACCAAAGCGGCAGGCCGTTTCCGCAAATCGTCAACTCAACCTGCGGATTGGACAAACCTGTCACAGGAATTTGGACTTTGCCCGCGCTAAACAGTTTCATTACCCCTGACCGTGCCGGTTGGGGCAACTTTGCGGCAACAATTGACAGTGTGCCTGTGCCCTTGCTGGGGCTTACGCTAAACGACGGACTGACCGACAAACATCGCAGCGCACGTCATATGCAGGCGCTCAGCCGACTGGATTCGTTCACGATGAAAATGCCGATTGTCGTTCCTCCAATTTCGGCAAACGATGTGATTACATCGAATCAACTCGATGTGACCGGCAATTCAATCGGAGCCAGCGAAATGAAAGCCGGCAGCCTGTTGGCATTCCCGCGATTTGCCAGTGGGGTTTACGGCGATTCCCGGTTGTTTATCACCAACACTCATCCAACTCAGAAAGCCCGTGTCCGAGTCTTTTTCACAGGCATGGCTGATTCGACTGCGATGAACGAAACGGTTATCAGTCTTTTCCCGAATCAGACTGCGCAGATAGATCCGAATGATCTGGCTCCTCACCAAAAAGGCTGGGTGATGGCAATGGCGATTGACAATCGTTATCTGCCACTCAACTTTAACTTTTTGATCGGCAGCGCACGGGTCAAAGATCAAAACGGAAATTCGTTCGGATACAACGCTTTGGCAGTGGCAAAGAACTCCGCCGGAACGCTTCCGCGCAACGAAGACCTGCTGACCGCCACCATCACCTTTGATGACGAAAATTATGATCGCCTGTTTTCGACCATGGCTGTCGCTGGTTTGCCAAGCCAGGTGGACAACACAACTTTCCTGGGCTATGCGCGTCCGCCTTCCAGCATTCTTGATCCGGTCAACACTCGCGGCTCAGTGCTGACAACAGTATTCGACGAACTGCTAAGCCAGGCTTCTGCAACCATCGGCGGCATTGAAGTTCGCGTCGGCACACTAAAAGGCAATATCAATACTCCGCCCATCACCAGCACGATTCTGAAAGGTCACCGCGGCTGGATGAAGTTGTCCCCCGGATCGCCGATTTTCGGCTGGACAAATGGAGCGCCAACGACGCCTTTAGTGGCACAAACGGAAAGTTCGAGTTGGACGGGAGGCATCGGCGGCGGCGTGACATTGCATGCCCTGACGCTGACCGACATTTATCAACTAAAGACGCTTTCGACGAATCCGAACAATCACGCGCCCACGGCGAATTTTGAATCAATTGATTTCAACACCGAAGCCCGCGCTCAAAACGGAACCATCATACGACTGGATGGTCGCATCTCGACTGATCCTGATGTTGACGATCCGCTGACTTACAAGTGGTACGACGGCGACACCGTGATTTCGACTGCGGCGGTTTCCGACTTCCGACTGGGCATTGGCACTCACGCGTTAAAATTGATCGTCACCGACGGCAATGCTCTTTCATCAGAGCCGCTGATCCGACTGGTTGATGTGCGCGACACCACTCCGCCAGTTATGAGCGGGGTTCCTTCGAAAATCACTCGCACAACAGGATCGAATGTCGGTTCGACAGTAAATTACCCGTTGCCTGTCGCCTATGATGCAGTTGACGGAATCGTTGGAGTTACTTCGTCGAAACTGCCAAGCTACTTGTTCCCGATTGGCAAAACTCTGGTCACTTTCACGGCGCGCGACAACTCTGGCAACGAGTCAACCGCGACGATGGAAGTCGAGATCAAAAAAGGCACAGGCACTTTCCCGCAAACCGGCGGCACGGCAGCCAATAAACTGCCCGCGATGAACAGTTTGAACGATCAATACGTTGTCGTAGGCAAACCGCGTGAGATAACGCTGGAAGCCAGCGACTTTGACGGCGACCCGGTGATCTTCTCGCTGACCGGAGCGCCTGCTTACGCAAGGCTGGATGGACTGGACCCTGTGGCTCGCAAAGCCAAGTTGCTGATTACTCCCCAACAGGGAGATCAATCAGCCGCAACCAACGTCCGCATTGTCCTGACCGACAGCAAAGGCGGCATTTACCAAACGCTGCCGTTCCGCATTCAGATCAGCGATGTCGAAAACGACGACACCGGCAGCGGCAAAGGCCCAGGCGATCCGGGTGATGGCGGGGGCGGAGGCGACGGCGGAGGCGGCGGAGGCGGGACCACCAACAACGCGCCTGTAGCCAGAATGGCTCCGCTGGCGGCTTCAGTCCAAGCCACGATCAAGCAAGGTGCGATTGTGCGGCTTGACGGTTCGCAATCCAGCGATGCCGATCTTGACCCGCTGACTTACGTTTGGAAGGACGGCGAAACGATGGTTGCCGAAGGCGCGATTGTTGATGCGACTTTGGCGGTCGGAACTCATTCGATTACGCTGACAGTTTCAGACGGCAAAGGCGGCACCAACACAACCGCTCCACAACAGATTGAAGTGCTGCCACGTCCGCTGACAATCCTCAGCGCGACTCCGGCAAAGATTCCGCGCTTCAACATCACGACGATGACGATCACGGGCACTGGCTTCAATTCCGACACCCAGGTTCGTTTCGATTGCCCGTCGTATTGCAGCGGCGGTTCGCAAATCACTGTGACGATCGTCAGCATCGAAGAAGACAAAATCGTCATCAGCGCCAAAACAACTCAAAATACGCCATTCGGCAACCGCGATGCAGTTGTCGTCAATCCGAGCGGATCGAACGCCGGATCAGCCAAACTTTCACGCAGCAATTACGTCTCGAATTAAAGCAGCAATTATTTAGATTGCTTTCACAGGCCGCGCAGGAGATTTATCCTGCGCGGCCACTTTTGTTTTCTCTGCAATAATCGCCGGTCAACGGCTTGTCGTCGCTCACCGACCGTTCACCCCACACTGTCGCCGCTTGTCACATTGTCGGTCAGTTCAAACTCCATAACGCGTATCTTGATGAAGCAGGGTCGCTCTCGATGAGCGACCGACTTAATAACGCCTGACATTGAGAGGAGTTTTTGACGATGAGAAGAAACCTTATGGTCTTGCTGCTGGTTTGTTTGACAGCAGTCGCGCAAGCACAAACGAAACCCGCAATTACCTTGAATCAATCGCGCCAAACCACCACCGATGAGCGCGCCTTCGCGCTGCAATATATGCAAAGCACACACGAGAAATTTCTGTCAGCCCTGAACGGTTTAAGCGAGGCGCAATGGAAATTCAAAGCTGCTCCGGAGCGATGGTCTATAGCCGAAATCGCCGAACACATCGTTCTGGCCGAAGATCAGCTTTACGGCTTTGTTACCAACCGCCTGATGAAAGCTCCGATTGCGCCGGGTGCCAAACGTAGCGCCATCACCGATCAACAGGTAATTGTGGCGACCAACGACCGGTCAAAACAGTTTTCGGCGAATGATCGCGGCCTGCCGACCGGACGCTGGGCAAACAAAGACGAAGTGATCGGGAATTTTGAACAGACCCGCGCTCGAACCGTCGAACTCATTAAAACCGCTCCGGACGATTTGCGTTTCCGGCTGGCAATGAATCCGGCGGCTGGGCGGGAAATTGACGCCTTTCAGTGGCTGCTTTTTTCTGGCGCGCATTGCGAGCGACACATCGCACAGATCAATGAAGTAAAAGCCAATGCTAAATTCCCAAGTTTAACGATGCAGAGCGAAACCGCTGCCCCAGACCAGGGAGATTCTGATGCAATAGTTCGTCACCTGAATACAGCCAAGGCAAAATTCATGGCTTCTGTTGCCGGTTTGTCCGACGCTCAGTTGAACTTCAAACCGGCTGCCGACCGTTGGTCAATCGCTGAAATTGCTGAACACATTGTGCTGTCTGAAAACTTCCTGCACGAAGTGGTTTCCAACATGCTCAAGTCACCTGCCACTCCCGGTAAGAAAAGCGCCGTGCCGGATTCCACCATCTTTCAAAATGCAACCGACCGGACCAATCGGCTGCAAACCAGAGATACGCTTATTCCAACCGGGCGTTGGGGCACGCTCAAGGGAACCCTCAAGGAGTTCGAGTCGGCGCGGGCGCGCACACTGGTGCTGCTACAAGCCCAACGCAGTGAGTTGCGCTCACATTTCGCCAAGTTCGGCCCACTGGAAATGGACGCACATCAATGGCTGCTGTCGCTGGCCGGACACAGCGAACGGCATACGGCTCAGATCAACGAGGTCAAAGCCGCCCCGAATTTCCCGGCAAGATAAGTGCTTCATTACCCTCAATAAACCAACAAAGGAAAGGACAACCATGACAACTGCAAAACCAGCAAAAGAACACTTTGGACGCATCTTTCACACTGAATTCATAAGCGGTGACAGCGCCGGAACTGCCGAATTTTTTGCCAAAACATTCGGCTGGAAAATTCAAGACACTCCGCATCCCGCGTACAAACTCTTCGACACGCCAGGTGGTTTTGAAGGGCACATTGGCCCGGTTACGAACGGGGACAGCGTCCCTTCGGCCACGAATTACATCCTGGTCGAATGTATTGAAACAGCGGAACAATCCATCCTTGCCAACGGGGGCAAACTGCTGACGCCGCGCAGCGAAGCTCCGGGACAAGGTTTTTACACAGGCTTCGAAGCGCCCGGCGGCATTCGCATGGTGGTATGGCAACACACAGCCGCACAATCCGCTGATTAACACCAAATGAATAACCTACCATCGCTAAACCTTGTTGCCGAACAAACGCGCGTACTGCCTGCAACAGGCGGCACGCGCGTTTTCTGGCCGCACTTCAATCTGGCTGGCGTTGAAAAACTGTTGCCGACGCTTCTGGTGTTGGTGGTTGCCACAGACCTGCAATCCATTGCTGCCATCACGCCACAGCTTGCGCGCAGCTTGAATACATCCGCAACGTCGGTTTCTTACAGCCTGGTGGTGTATGCGGCAGCGGCTGCGCTGGTGGCGGCGCTCTTACGGTTTTCGCGGCGCAACTTCAATAGTCGCCTCTCGTTGCCGCTGGCTGCCTGCATCTACTCAACCGCCTGCGCACTGACAGCCTGTTCAACTGGTCTTATCAGCTTTCTAACTGCACGCGCGCTGACGGGGTTGGCGGGCGGACTGATCTCTGCGCTGGCAATTACAGCGTTAGCTCAAGCTTCCGGCTATGACAAACGAGGCAGACGGATGACGCTGATTTCTGTCGGCTATTACCTGGCACCGCTGGCTGGCGTGCCTTTGAGCATTTGGCTGGCAGCGCAATACGGCTGGCGTCTGGTGTTTGCCGTGACAGGGTTGTTGGCTGGCGCGGCAGCGGTTTTGCTTCGAGGCGTAACACGAAACTTCGAAGCAGAAGTAGCCACGTCTGCCAGTCAGCCGGATCACCACAGGCTTTCGATTTCCGCCAGACTGGGAATCGCCAACGCCTTTTTCGTTTCTGGCGGACTCATCGGCTTCACAGCATATCTGGGAACCTGGCTCTTTGAATCATTGAGCGCCAAACCGGAAAAGGTTGGGGTCGTCTATGCGCTGATCAACGCCGGAGCTTTGGCAGGCGGCCTGCTCGGCGGTTGGCTGGCTGACCGTTTCGGCAAACGAAGCGTCGTTAAGCAAGGCACTGCGGCAATGTTATTGGGTTTGTTGTTGATGACCACACTGGCGCTATCTACTGCAATGGCTGAAATTATGTTGGTAGCCATCGGACTAACGGTTTTTGCGGCGGCCTTGAGAGTTGCGCCGTTACAGGCATTGTTGACTGAACTGGTCGCGCCCAAACAGCGAGCCTCTTACATCGCATTGCGCAATCTGTCATCACAACTTGGCATCGGTTTGGGGGTTTTATGCTGTGGCCGGCTCTATCAAATTTATAGTTATGCAGGCGTCAGTGCTTTCTGCGCTTTGCTGACCGCCGCAGCCTGGCTGACCATCAGAGCTATAAGAGAACCTGAAACCGGAACATGAAGTTGGCAACCACAGCCCATAACAGGCGTCAGCACAATTCAGGCTTGCATCTTGTGATCGCCGGAAACCGGTCACATAATCGGCCTATGAAAAGAGCGTGGCTGCAATTGCTGGCAAACGATCCCTCGGAGCCGCTTAAACGCAAAAGGTGGCTGGTCATTTATTGCCTGCTGACGGCGGTCGGTTTGCTTTTCGCGGCAGTGTTCTTACTCAGCGCGTTGTCTGCCAATCGGCCAGGACAATGGCTTACGGCGATTGTTTCGGCGCTGTTGCCTTTGCAGCTTTGGGCGGCGACTTTTCCCTTGATCGTCTGGTTGGATCGGCGGATTCGCGCCCGGTTCGACCGTTGGCCGCATATCATCGCGCTGCTTTATTTGATCGGCATCGTGCTGGCGCTGGCGAATACCGCTGTTTCGGGATTGCTGCAATGGCTGGTGATTGGAGCGGAAGGCCGGTCGCTGCCGGAGTTCTATCAAAGCATCTGGGTCAGCCGCACTTTGCTGGGTATCATCGCTTACAAAGCCATGGTGACGACCGATTATCTGTTGGGATTTTACGAAGGCTATCGCGCGGAGCAAGACCGCACGGCCAGCCTGGAAGCTCAACTGGCGCAGGCGGAATTACGCGCATTGAAGATGCAGTTGCAGCCGCATTTCCTTTTCAACGCGCTTAACTCTATCTCTTCGCTGGTGCTGCAAGACCAACGCGCGGCGGTGGATATGATCACTTACCTGGGTGATTTTCTGCGGCTGACGATTGACAACGACGGCGCGCAGGAAGTTGACCTGGCGCGCGAGTTGGAATTTTTACGATGTTACCTGGAAATTGAACAGGTGCGATTTCGCGACCGGCTGCGCGTGAATTTCGCAATCGAACCCGAAACGCGGCAAGCGCGAGTTCCAAATCTGATCCTGCAACCAATCATCGAAAACGCAATCAAACACGGCATCGCCCCGCGAGCCGCCGCCGGACAGATCGAAATCAGCGCGCGGCGGCTGAACGGTCATTTACAAATCCGCGTCAGCGACAACGGCCCCGGTCTTGACCTGACTTCCAACTCGGGACTCGGACTGTCGAACACGCGGGAACGATTACGCCAACTTTACCGCGACGATTTCCGCCTGCTATTGGCGTCAGGCGAGGGAGGCGGAACCGTTGTGACATTGGAACTCCCTTTCGAGACGGCGGGTGAAATCGCCGAAGGCACATCATGAATGAACAAAGACAGAGTGATTTGATTCGCGCATTGATTGTGGACGACGAACCTCCTGCGCGTGCCATCCTGCGCGAAATGCTGAAAGACGATCCCGAAGTCGAGGTGATCGGCGAATGCGCGAACGGCAAGCAAGCCGTGAAAGCGTTAGCCACACAATCGCCCGACTTGATGTTTCTGGACATTCAAATGCCGGAGATGGACGGTTTCGCATTGCTGGAAGCCCTGGACGAAGAGCATATGCCGACCGTCATTTTCGTCACGGCTTATGACCGTTATGCCGTGCGCGCGTTTGAGGTCG
>JAGNMH010000635.1 GCA_017991275.1 Acidobacteriota bacterium | reverse complement strand
TTTTTGACTCCACCCGCGTTAGCCTGGCTTTCAGTAAAGTTCATCGCTGACGAACAACAACCTGATTTTGACTAAAAAACTTTATGCTGACTCATCTGCAATACGGCAAAGACGGTTTGCCTGTCGAAATTCCGTCAACAAACGTAACGGTGTTGGCTCCGCAATTCATTGCTGGCTTGTCCGACGAAGCCGCCGCGTTTGCCAAAGCCGTTCGCCAGCCAATCAACACAAAGCCGCTGAAAGAACTCATCAACGCTTCTGACAAAGTGGCAATTGTCATCCCTGACATCACGCGGCCTCTGCCGAATGAGCGATTGCTGGGCTGGTTGTTTGCCGAACTCGATCACGTTGCGGCGGACAACTTCACCATCGTCAACGGAACAGGTTCGCACCGAATCAACACTCCGGCGGAGCTTGAACAGATGGTTGGCAAAGACGTTGCCGCGCGTTACCGCATCGTCAATCACAATTCGCATGAAGCCGCGACGATGAAGCTGGCGGGGAAAACTCCAGATGGCCGCGAAGTTTTCTACAACCGCGAATACGTCGAAGCCGACAAACGCATTGTCATGGGTTTCATCGAGCCGCATTTTATGGCGGGCTTTTCCGGCGGCTACAAAGGCATCTTCCCTGCTGTCGCCGACATTGATTCGATCATGCATTACCACCGAGCCGAAGTGATTGGCTCCAGCTTGAGCACCTGGGGAGTGTTGGAAGGCAATCCGACGCAAAGCCAGATTCGCGCTAATGGCAGTTTGTTGCCGGTGGATTTCTGCATCAACGTCACACTGAATCGAAAGCGCGAAATCACCGCGTTCTTTTGCGGAGAAACGCTGGCCGCACACGCCAAAGGCTGCGAACATTCCAAATCAACGGCGATGATAGCCTGCCCAAAACCGTTTCCGATTGTTGTGACAACCAACAGCGGTTACCCGCTGGATCAAAATCTGTATCAAGCCGTCAAAGGCATGTCCGCCGCCGCACAAGTTGTACAACAAGACGGTTTGATCGTCGCCGCTTCAAAATGCAACGACGGATTCCCGGCGCATGGCAACTTCAAAACTCTGCTGTTCGACCACGATTCGCCTCAAGCGATTCTGGACACGATCCTGGCTCCGGGCTTTTCGATGTACGACCAGTGGGAAGCTCAATTGCTGGCGATGATTCGGCTGAAAGCTCGCGTCGCCTTGCACAGCGACATTCCGGCTGACGAAGTTCGCCGCGCTCACCTGGAAGCGACAACCGACATCGCGGCGACAATCGCCGATGAACTAAAACGCATAGGTCAAGACGCTCCCATCGCCGTTTTGCCCGAAGGCCCAATGACGATTCCCTATCTGGCCAGATAACCACATTGGCCGCCGACCTGGATTCAGTTCGGCTCAGCTCAGTTGAAAATTGCGTATTTCAAAAACAGTTGTTGATTAACTTTCCACTTTTCGCTAATGTGCGCCCGTCTCAGTCGCCGCACAAGCGGAAAACAGCCGGTTCGATTTTTTCAGAAAGAATCAACATCAGCCGACAAGCCGCTTAGTGTTTTAACCAATTATTTTTCAAATTTAGCATTGCCGGCCGCAATGCCAATCAAGGAGTATCTTTAAGCATGTCAAATCTAGCCAGACTTGATGCCGCCAATTTACGCAATTCACAACCCGATGCCGCTCAGACTCCGAATGGAGATGAGTCCTATCCTGACTTCCGAGGTAGTTTTTCCAAAGGTCTGCCGCACGACAATCTGGGTGAAGTAGACCCCGCCGAATACGTTAAGTTCAAAACGATCTTTACCGACGCCCTGGCCGGTAACACAGACATCCAAAACAAGTTGGAAGCTCTGACGATGGGCGCTCCGCCAGTTTCCCGCCGTAAATGGGTAAATCCACAAGGCGGATTGGCAGTAAGTCTGGACGGAGCAGACCCACGCAAACTTTCAATCCCTGCCGCTCCAAAATTCAACAGCGCGGAAATTGCCGCCGAAATAACCGAAAATTACTGGATGGCATTGCTGCGCGATGTTGCGTTTGAAAACTACGACACTTCGGCTGATGTCGCCGCAGCGGCCACAGAAATGACATCCTTCAGCAATGAGTTCAAAGGCCCGAACGATACCAATGGAAAAGTCACTCATCGAGTGCTGTTTCGCGGATTGACGCCGGGCGATTTAGCCGGGCCTTACATTTCGCAATTCCTTTTGCTGCCAGTTCCTTATGGCGCGCTTGGCTTTAACCAGAGAATGAGAACTGTCGTCGCTGGCGACGATTTCCTGACTGATTTCAACGAATGGTTAAGCATTCAGAAAGGCTTCAAACCTGTTCAGTCTCAAAACTTCGACGCGACTGCCAGGTACATACGCAATGGGCGTGATCTCAGCCAATGGGTTCACGTTGATGTCCTTTTTGAAGCGTATTTCAATGCTGCCTTGATTCTGCTTCAAGGCCCCAACGCCCATGTGCCGGTCAATAACGCCGGACTAGGAGCGGCGTTCAGCCCCGCCAATCCATATAACTCGCTGACCACTCAAGAAGGGTTTGCCACTTTTGGAGGCCCGAACGTTGCGGCGCTGGTGTGCGAAATCGCAACTCGCGCGCTCAAGGCGGTCTGGTTCCAGAAGTGGACGGTGCATCGCCGCCTGCGTCCCGAAGTTTTCGCGGCTCGCATCCACGTTCATAAAACCGGGCAGAAGAATTACGACATTCACCCCGATGCTTTGAATTCAGACGCGGTTGATCGTGTTAATACCCAACACGGCACTTACTTGCTACCGCAAGCATTCCCTGAAGGTTCGCCTATGCACCCGTCTTATGGCGCAGGACATGCTACCGTCGCGGGAGCTTGCGTTACAGTGCTCAAAGCCTTGTTTGACGAAAGCACTGTGATTCCGAATCCGGTTGTGCCGAATAACGCAGGAACGAATTTGATTGCCTACACCGGCCCTGATGCAGGCTCGCTGACCGTTGGCGGCGAGTTGAACAAGCTGGCTTCAAACGTGGCAATCGGCAGAAACATCGCCGGAGTTCACTGGCGTTCGGATGGAACTGAGTCTTTGAAACTTGGCGAAAAAGTCGCCATTGAACTCCTCAAAGACCTCAAGGCCACCTATAACGAGCATAACGCAGGGTTCCAATTCCATGACTTCGACGGAAACCTGGTAACGATCTAAGAACAATTTTTCTACATGAAAAACTTGGCAAAAGCAGCCAGTCAAAATGTTGACAGACTGCTTTTGCCTTTTTTTGTGCTTCTGCATAAGCTGCAAACATGGTCAAAACAACTGAAGAAATTCGCACACATTTCCCTGCCCTGGAACGAAAACACAATGGACATCCGGTCGCGTATTTCGACGGCCCCGGCGGAACTCAGGTTCCCCGCGAAGTCGCCGCCGCTATCAGCGATTACCTGTTCCATCACAATGCCAACACACATTGGGCTTATCCGACCAGCGCCGAAACTGATGCCTTGTTGATGGAAGCTCGCCAGACCTTCGCGGACTTTTTCA
Organism: Acidobacteriota bacterium; assembly: GCA_017991275.1. GTDB lineage: Bacteria > Acidobacteriota > Blastocatellia > RBC074 > RBC074 > RBC074. The sequence goes on along the minus strand of JAGNMH010000635.1, from coordinate 473 downwards.
ACTGCAACGCCGACGAAGTTTCCTTCGGCTCGAATATGACGACGATCACTTTTCACGTCGGCAGAGCGTTGGGACGCGGCTGGAATCCCGGCGATGAAATCGTCGTCACCGAACTCGATCACCACGCGAACTCCGACACCTGGCGAGAACTGGCGAAAGATCGCGGCTTGACGATTCGCACGGTAAGAATGCTGACCGAAACCGGCCAACTGGACTGGGACGATCTGGAAGCGGCGATCAACTCGAAAACAAAATTGCTGGCCATCGGCGGAGCTTCAAACGCGCTGGGCACGGTCAATGACATTCAGCGTGCCGCACGGCTGGCTCACTCGGTCGGCGCTCTGGTTTACGTGGACGCAGTGCATTACTCGCACCATCTGTTGCCCGACGTAAAAGAATTGGAATGCGATTTTCTGGCGTGTTCGGCTTACAAATTTTACGGCCCGCACATCGGAGTTTTTTACGGACGCCAA
>JAGNMH010000634.1 GCA_017991275.1 Acidobacteriota bacterium | reverse complement strand
ACGGTTTCGGCCATTTGGTCGCGCAGCGTTTTGTAGCGTTCGCGTTTTCCAACCAGGGAGTATCGCTTTGATAATCCGACTGCTTCTATTCTCAAATCACTCATAAGTTTTTATCGAATCAACGCCGCGACCGGTAGGGAGCGCATTCTTCAGCAAGGCCGCTTGCTACCGCGCGCGTTACTGACTCAAACAATCAACCTTACATCAGCCTGTGGCTGTCTGTTGTTTTTCAGCTTGTTGAACAGTCCGACTGAAATCCATTGCCAGACGAAAAAGCTGTTGTCGTTTTGTCCTTGTTGAAATTGCTGCCAGGTTTCGCGGACTTTGTTTTCGTCCAGCCAGTATTTGGCGTGTCGTTGAAAAGCGAGTTCCAGGCATTCATCAACCCAACGGCTCAAGTTCCCACGCAGCCATTCACGCTGCGGAGTTTGCAGCGGACGTTTCGGAGCTTCGACGACATTGACCGGCAACAACTCGCGCGCGATTTGCCGCAGCATCCATTTAGTCTGGCATTTGCCTTGGCCGTCGCGAAGCTTGCGTTCCATAGGTTGCCGCAGGGCCAGTTCAAACAGGCGATGATCCAGAAACGGTTCCCGCAATTCAGTTGAAGAGCGCATTGAAACCCGGTCGTTGAAGCGCAAAGCGCGCGGAATTTTCGTGAATCGTGCGTCGCGGTATTGCAGATTGCGAAGCCGATCAGCGAATGGTTTTGACGGTTCAAAATTCACCGCCAATTCTCGGAATTCCGGTTTCAGGCAATCAGGACGAACCGGGCTTTCCTTCGTGCCTTGCACCAAAGCGGCTCCGTTTGGAGAACGGTAATAATCGTAACCAGCCCATTGTTCGTCCATGCCTTGACCATCCAGCAACACAATCGCGCCTTGTTTTCGGGCTTCTTCAAACACTCGCGCATACGCCAGCGTAGGCATTCCGCCGAAAGGTTCGTCCTGCGCCAGCGTGACTGAATCGGCCAACACCGGAACGTCTTCGACTGACAATCGGCAAACCGTCAACGGATGATTTGTTCGCTGAAGCATCTGCTGAACCCACGGCAATTCGTCGTAAGCTTCGTCGCCGCAAACAAAGGTGAACGCCTTAACATTGCTGTCTGCGCCCTGAACCGCGTGAACTACGCCAAGCAACGTTGATGAATCCAGACCGCCGCTCAGGTTGATGCCCACAGGCACGTCCGAACGAAACCGCAGCCGAACGCTATCGGTCAGCAGCGACAAGTATTCTTCTTCGACCTGTTTAAGCGGGCGAGTGTCTTCGCCGGTTTCAGCCTGAGCAGCCAGATCGTACCAACGCTTGATTCGCAAACGGCCATCACGCCAGGTCATTGAATGTCCCGGCGGCAAGCTGCGAACCTCCTGCCAAAAAGTCTGTTCGCTGTGATCGTAAAAACCGTAAGTCAGATAAGTCGCCCAAGCCGTTTCGTCAGGCAAAGGCGGAACGCCGGAAGCATGCAGCGCTTTGATCTCGCTGGCGGCTCGCAACGTGCCATCGGCGGCATGGTGGTAATACAGCGGCTTGACGCCAAACCGGTCGCGCGCGGCAAACAGCGTTTGGCTGTGTTCGTCCCAAATCAGAAGCGCGAACATGCCAATCAACCGATCCAGACAGGCTTCGCCCCATTTTTCGTAAGCGGCAAGTAAAACTTCGGTATCCGATTGGCTGCGATAAGGGTAATCGCCAAGTTCGGCACGCAGTTCCAGGTAGTTGTAAATCTCCCCGTTGAAGACGATCCAGCGCGAACCGTCGTGATTCGACATCGGCTGACGGCCGGCGGGCGACAGGTCAATGATGCTCAATCGGTTGTGACCGATTCCGGCAAAACCCGCTGGCGAATGGTAACAATCCGTCGCGTCAGGCCCGCGATGATGCTGACTGGCAATCATCGCTTGCAGTCTGGTCGGTGAATAATTTGAACCGAAGATGCCGGTAATTCCGCACATAAATCACTCAATAATGGTAAGGAACTTATCCACGAAGCCACACGAAGAAACACGAAGGAGTGGAAGTGCTTTCCTTTCCTCTTCGTGTTCTCTTCGTGTTACTTCGTGGAGGAAAATGTTTTCAGGAGTAGCGACTCTGCTTTTGCCCAATCTTCCAGGTTGTCTATGTTGACGCTGCGGCTGCGTTCGATTTCAAAGCCTATGACTCGCGCGCCGTACAAACTATTTTCGTTCATCACCACATCGCGCCGACTGACATACACCGAACCTTCGCGATGGAATGCAGGCGGCAGGCTTTGGCGGCGAGGAATCGGCGTCGTTTCGCCAGTGCTTAAACTCAAACTGCCGTCGGAGTTTTTGAAGTAAACCCAATGCGGATTATGTTCGGCTGGCACAGCCAGCATAGTGAAGACGGTGTCGGCCGCGGAGCTTTCCAGCAGTTCAACGCAACCGTCAATATCCGCAGTTTGCCGCAAAGGATTGGTCGGTTGCAGCAAACAAATCGCGTCGAATCGTTCGCCCCGCGCTTCCAGAAACCGCACGGCGTGTTGCACCACTGGCAACGTCGGAGTCGTATCTTCGGCCAGTTCCGCCGGTCGCAGGAAAGGAACTTCCAAACCGCAAGCGCACCCGACTTCGGCAATCTCTGCGTCGTCGGTGCTCAGTATGACTCGCGTCAATCGTTTGGAAGACAGCGCGGCTTCGGCGGTGTACGCCAGCAGAGGCTTGCCCGCCAGCAGCCTGATGTTTTTGCGCGGCACGCCTTTCGATCCTCCGCGCGCTGGAACTAAACCGAGAATGTTCATAGACGTATTCAACCCGCTTGCTAACGCGCGCGGTACTGATTCGGAGCTTTCAGCACGCTGAATTTGCCAGCGCGGAACAGCGGCACAAATCGCGGATCGTAATCGCCGCGCGCAACGACATAATTGCATCGCCATTCATCAGCCAACCCAAACAGATAAGCCGCGTCGGTCGAGTTGTTCGCATAACCTTTTGCTGCTCGCTCTGCAGCTTGTTTGTTTTCCAGTGCAGTAAACGGTGCTGACCAAATTACGCGCGGCAGGGCTTCGCTGGCGGTTGAGCGCAGCGACAAAACTCTGAAACCAATCTGATCGGGGGGAGTGATGAATCGGTCTGACGCCTGTGTGTTGGATTGAACCCACAACCTGACCGCGCGCCAATCGGCGTCCAGCCAACGTTCGTTGTATTCGTGACGATAAACCGAAGCCGCCGTCAAGCAGTAAAGCATCAACCCAACAGCCAGTGGAGTTTGCCAGCTTTTCAGTTTTGGCAAAAACAGAGTCGCCAGCAAAACGGCGCAGGGAATCAGCAAGACAGGCGAACGTAATGAACCGATTGGTTGTTTAGAGCCGAGCGCCCAGGCAGCGAAAATGGCGACTGCGCTTACAGTCAGAATTAGTTTTGTTGCGAATGCCAAAGCGACGCCAGAGCCGTCGCGCTCCAAAGGCTGTCGCCGTTCGACGATGAAATAAGCCAGGCCGATAAACGCGAACACCGGCGCAAGAATCGAATTCAAAACTGTCAGCGCCAGAACCGATGCCAGCAAAACTCCGGCCAGCGGTGACGACTTCTTGATTTGGTGGGATAGGTACTGAACCTGCCCCACCTCTGAAAATGCTTCGACCGTTGCGGCGGCGATCATCAAAAAGCAGATCAACGTCACCCAGAAAAATACGCGCATCGGTTGAAACAGCATCGGCTTCATTGCGCGGCTCAGGACTGCGGACAGTGACATCAGCAAACCAATCACCGAACCGCAAATAGCCGCTCGGCGCAGCAATTCAAAACCGGCGTCGCCTTTCAAGTAACGATTGAACGCCGCCAACGCCAAGCCAAAGAACGACGCAAAGCCAAACCAATCCAGCCAGCCGTGCCTGAATAATGAAATATGAGCTGTGTTGCCGTTGGCTGAAAGAAACAACTGCCACTCTGCGGCGCTCATTGCCGGAGGCGTCATTGTCAGCAGGTAAGCCACGCAGCACAGTGCGAACAG
>JAGNMH010000633.1 GCA_017991275.1 Acidobacteriota bacterium | reverse complement strand
GAAATGAGCGAGTCAGTACCGCGCGCGGTAGCAAGCGGGTTTGCCTTAGCAAGACGCTCCCTACCGGTCACGGCACTAACTTTGTAACAATATGGCTTTACACAGAAAACGCGAAGAATCAGGTCGTGCAGTAGCGCGCGTGCTGCTGGAATCCGCCAAACCGGTTGAACTGCCACCCGCCGAATTCGACGAGGAAAACGCCACCATCGAACGCGAAGACTTCCGCCAGCACTTGCCGGAGCTTTTCTTTGAACTGCGCGAAGGCTGCTGGGTTGATCCGGCCCCGATGGTGCAGAGCGATTCGATCTTCGTGATTCAAGGCGAAACCAGAGATTTCTGGGTCAGAATCTGGCACACGGACGAAACTCGCACAGGCATCGCTCGGATGCACGTTCTTAGCTGCTTGCCTTTTTCGCCAACCTTGAAAATCAACCTTCCACCTCAGCTTTGATCGCAGGGTTTCATCCAGTTTTTCTGAAACCTTCTGCACTCTCTGGCCACTTACCCAACGTAATCAATTACAAATCCGATAGGTGTATCTGGAATCCGAATTCACTGGTGAATTGGCGTCTACGGCTCGTCGAGCAATTGCCAAACAAGATATTTTTGGGAACTGCTTTTTCCAAACTGCCGTATGAACAGCCGGAATAGAAGTCTTACGAATTGGGATTCAAGCAAAGAAGGAGAACCAGAATGGTCAAGAAACGATCACGCAAAATGTGGTTGATTGGCGGCGCGATACTTGTGCTCGCCGGTCTGGGAGTGACGGGCTTCGTTGTGATGTCGCGCCCTAAAAATGAAATTGACGCATCACGTCTGGTCGCAGTTGAACGCGGCAACATCACCAAATCAGTCGTCGCCACGGGCAAAGTCGAACCCATTGCCAAGGTTGAAATCAAATCCAAAGCCAACGGCATCATCAAAGACCTGAAAGTTCAAATCGGCGATCTTGTTCAAACCGGCCAGGTATTGGCTGAACTGGACAAGGAAAATCTGGAAGCTCGCGTGCGCGAAACCAAAGCCGCGTTTATCGGAGCCGAATCCAACTTGAAGGCCGCGCAGGCACAGCTTGAAAAAAACAAAGTCGAAGCCGAAGGCCCGGATGTTCCTTTTGCCAAACGCAATTTTGAGCGCTCGGAAAAATTGTTGAAAGACGGTGTGCTGCCGCAGCAATCGTTTGAAGACAGCCGCAGCGCTTATGAGCTGGCTGTCAATCGCCAGAACGTCGCTCGGGCGCAACTTGCGGTCAGCGACGCCAAAGTCGCGCAAGCCCGCGCCGAAGTCGCGCAAGCTCAAGCCGCCGTTGATCGTTCGGTTGAAGAATTGAATTACGCGACAGTGCGTTCTCCGATTCATGGCGTAGTGCTTTCGCGCGATGTCGAAATCGGTTCGCCTGTTTCTTCGATTTTGAATATGGGCGCAGCGGCGACGTTGGTCATGGTGCTGGGCGACATCAGTCAGGTTTATGTTCGAGGCAAAGTGGACGAAGCAGACATTGGCGTCGTCAAGCTTGGCCAACCGTCCAAGATCAAAGTCGAAACCTTCAAGGACAAAGTGTTCGAAGGCAAAGTTACTCAGATTTCGCCGCTCGGCGTGGACAAAGACAACGTTGTCACGTTTGAAGTCAAAGTTTCGATCAACAATCCCGGCGGCGAGCTTCGTGCCAACATGACCGCCAACGCCGAAATCGTGCTGGAAGAACACAAAGACGTTTTGCTCGTTCCAGAAAGCGCGGTGGTTTACGACCAGCAGCGCAACGCCGCGATTGAATTCCCTTCCCCGCTTCAACCAAAAGGCAAAGAGAAAAAACCGATCAAAGTCGGCATCAGCAACGGCACTCGCACCGAAGTGCTGGAAGGCTTGAAAGAAGGCGAGAAAGTCATCTTGCAGTAAGTGGAAAGATGCTGGGTGCCGGATGCTGGATGTTAGAGGAGTTCCAGCATCCGGCATCCGACACCTTCTAACACCTAACACCCAGCATCTGGCATATAACACTTATGCGCGAACTTCTGACACAAACCTACGCCAATCTGATGGCGCACAAGCTGCGTAGCTTTCTGACTATGTTCGGCATCATCTGGGGAGTAATTTCCATCGTGCTGTTGTCCGCCGTCAGCGAAGGCTTTCAGCAGGGCAATCTGTACGTGCTGAAAGAACTGGGCAAAAACATCATCATCATTCGCAACGGCAGAACCAGCACTCAGGCGGGCGGCGAACGCGCTGGCAAGTTGGTCAGGCTGGAACTTGGAGACGTTTATGCACTGAAAGAAAAAGCCAAATTGCTCCAATACGTCACGCCGGAGTTGATGCGCAACGGTGTCAGCGCCAAAAGCGCATTCAATGCCAGTTCCAGTCAAATGAGCGGCGTCTGGCCGGTTTACCAATTCATCCGTACCATCGAAGTGGACCGAGGGCGATTGCTGAGCGAACAGGACAACACTGAAGCCAGGCGCGTCGCAGTCATCGGCTTTGAAATGTGCAAACAGTTGTTTGCCGACCGTGACCCGATTGGCCAACAGGTTTCATTGAACGGGCTTCCGTACACAATCATTGGCCGAGTCAGGAAAAAAGAGCAGGATTCCAACTACACCGGCCCGGATAACAATCGCCTGTTTCTTCCCTACGAAACGATGCGGAAAGATTTCCCGATGGGCGGAACAAACGACACCGCAGATTCACTGGGAACCATCATCGCCGCGCCTTACGAAGAAGTCGCCAACGAACTGAACCGCATCATCGAACGCGAAGGCAAAATAAACTTTGAAAAGATAGGCCCGGTCGAACAGGAAGTTCTTTCGATCATAGCGCCGCGTCACAACTTCGATCCTTCAGACCGCGAAGCTCTTTCGATGTGGAACACTGCGCTGGAAACCGTGTTCTTCAACAAGATGATTACCAGCATGCGCGAATTTTTCATCGCGGTCAGCATTATCACCTTGGCACTAGGCGGCATAGGTGTGATGAACATCATGCTGATTTCCGTCAAGGAACGAACCAAAGAAATCGGCATTCGCAAAGCCCTGGGGGCGACTTCCGGCAACGTGCTTCGCCAGTTTTTCAGTGAAGGTTTGCTGCTGACTTTGCTCAGCGGAACCATCGGTTTGGGCATCGGCATTGGGCTTTGCAAGCTGGTCAACATGCTGCCGCTGCCTGCGCGTTTTTCAGGAATGATTATCACCTGGCAAACGGCCGCGTTTTCGGTCGGGGCTCTGGCGTTGATTGGAATTGTTGCCGCAACTTATCCGGCTAGACGAGCCGCAGAGTTGCCGCCGATTGAAGCCTTGCGCTACGAGATGTGAGCTTATGATTCTGAAAGAAGTCTTTGTCCAAGCCATTCAATCTCTGGTCAGTCATCGCATTCGAGCGGCAATGACCATGACAGGCATTGCCTGGGGAATCGTCGCCGTAGTCCTATTGATGGCTTACGGTAATGGTTTCCACAACGCACTGGCAGTCGGTTTTCGCCGCGCATTCAGCAACGGAACGGTTGTTATCTGGAATGGCCAAACCAGCATGCAGGCTGGGGGCGAGCGCGCCGGTCGCCGCATACGAATGCAAGAAGACGACGTGGAACCTCTTAGGCAACTTGGCTTGATCAAATATGTCAGCCCGGAATATGTCGAAAGCCTGCCCCTGGCTTATGGCATCAAGCAAACCACCAGCAACGTGCGCGGAGTGGCTCCTGAATATGCCGAAATGCGCAGCGAAGTGGCGGAATTTGGTCGCTTCATCAACGCCGAAGACATTGAAAAGCAGCGCCGCGTTGTATTCCTCGGCTCCGAAGTCGCCAAAAAGCTTTTCGGGAATTCGCCCGCTGTCGGCGAAACCATTCGCATCAGCGGATTGACCTTTGAAGTTATCGGCGTGTTGACGCAAAAAGTCAGCTTTTCCAATTACTACTCGCCCGACAAGTATTGCGCCTTCATTCCCTTCACCACGGTTAAACAGCTTTGGAGCCAGGATTACGTTGACAA
>JAGNMH010000044.1 GCA_017991275.1 Acidobacteriota bacterium | reverse complement strand
AATGTGCGGCGAGTAATTTCAATTTGATTCTGTTTCATCACTATTTCCCAAATTGGCGAAACCTCTGGAGTGCTGCGCCTTTGGCGTAGCTTTGGTAGTCATATTCTCAGCCAATACTTTGGTGGAACCTGAAGCCATCGCAACCCAAACGACTTCCAAAGCTACGCCGAAGGCGCAGCACTCCAAAGATCGCCTCAAAGATCAAACTCATCTTTCACGTTTAGATTGTCAGTCTTAAAGCTGTATATCGTTTTGACCATCGCAGGCGTGCCAACTCTTTCAAACCAGGCGGCTGAACACCACTTATACTGGCTGGCCACGGCAACCAATCCGTGCTTGACCGGATTTTGATGAACGTAATTGAGCCGAGCCAGGTACGATTTCTCGAAGGTTAGCTTCGTGTCCCAGAGGTTGTACCAAACGTTTCGCCCAACAACGCCATCAAGCCGGTTCAACTCAATCGCGGTTTCATTGTGCAAATGTCTGAGCATCTTCTTCAGGCTATCAGGCTTGGTTTCGTCCAGGCTGCGGGCAACGAAGTGGTAATGATTTGAAAAGACCGCCCACGCCTCCAACTGCCAGTCATAATCTTTTGACAGTTTCAGCAATTTATTTTCCAGCAGAGTCAGCTTGTCAGGGGTGTTAAACAAGTGCTTTTTGTAAATTGTCGCCGCCGTAATAATAAAAACTCCTGATCCGTCCAGGCGATGGATTGGAGCATGCGGCCAGTCTTTTTGACCTTCGTTGGTTTCTGACATAGCAATTTTCCTCCTTGGAGTGCTGCGCCTTCGGCGTAGCTTTGGTAGTCGCATTCTCAACCAATTTTTTAGTGGAACCGGAAGAAATCACAATTCAAACGACTTCCAAAGCTACGCCGAAGGCGCAGCACTCCAAAATTAATTTCTGGTGATTGTTTCGTGCAGATTCAGAATCGCGCGAGTAACCGTTGTCATCGCCGCCAGTCTAGTCGCGTTCAATTCTTTCGGAATCGCAGCGTCGCCTATGTTGGCCAGTTCGCGCGCGCCGTCAGTATCGCGCTGAAACCCGGTCAGGTTTTTTTGATAAAGCTCGGCCAGCACTCTCGCTTCCTCGGCAGTCGGTTTGCGACCGGAGGCGCGTTCAAACGCCCAGGCGATTTGCGAAGCCGGAGTTAGGCCGCCTTGCTTCAAGGCGTTTTGCGCGAAGACTCGCGCAGCTTCGACAAAGCTGGGATCGTTGAGCATCACCAACGCTTGAAGCGGCGTGTTCGAGTTCACTCGGTTGACCGTGCATTCTTCGCGTGAAGGCGCATCAAAGGCGCTCAAAGAAGGATGCAGAAACGTGCGCTGCCAGTGAACGTAAAGCCCGCGCCGGTACAAACTTTCTCCGCGATCCGCCGAGTAATCCCGCACTGGGAAATTCAACGTTCCCAGATAACGATCCGGTTGAACAGGTTTGACTGAAGCTCCACCGAATTTTTCCACCAGCAAACCGGACACGCTGAGCGCAATGTCACGCACGGTTTCGGCTTCGACGCGAAAACGATTTTGCCGAGCCAGCAGACGGTTGTCGGGATCATCAGATTGCGGATTGTGGATTGCGGATTGCGGATTACTGCTTTGACGGTAGGTGTGGCTGGTGACGATCAATCGAATGATGTGTTTAACATCCCAGTCATGCGGTTGCGATTTTCCGCAATCCGCAATCCGCGATCCGCAATCGGAAGGATGCAAGAATTCGCTGGCCAGCCAATCCAGCAGTTCAGGATGAGTCGGCCATTCGCCTTGCGAACCAAGATCGTCCAGCGTTTTCGTCAACCCAGTTCCGAAGAACTGCCGCCACAACCGATTGACGAAAACTCGCGCGGTCAGCGGGTTTTCCCTGGAAACGATCCAGTCGGCCAGGTCAATTCTGGAAAGACGGCGCTCATCCGTTCCAACTTTGCCAAAAACCGCCGGAATTGCCGGAGTCACAACCTGCCCGGATTCATCCAGAAAATTGCCGCGAGGCAAGATACGAGTTTCCATCGGCGTCACCGATTCAGAAATCAAAACTCGCGGAATTTGCGAATCCAGCAGATCGCGTTCGGCTTCCAGTTTGGCAATGCGAACGGCCAACGGCTGCAACTCCGGCGCAGCCCATTTGAAATGCGTCAGAATGTTTTTCTTGTGCAATTCAGTTCGTGCTTCTGGTTTTTCTTTCAACGCGCTGGCGACTTCCAACGGCAACCCATTCAATGGATTTGCCATTTTCGCCTGATGATCCGGCCACGAATGTTCAGCCGAAGACAGCGCCAATCGGAACCGGCCAATCGTCGCTCGGCGCAATTCTGAATCGTGACGCAACCGAACTGTGACGACCGAGTCGGAGTCGGTCTTCAGTTTTTGCGCCAATCGCAAAGCGATAAACGCCCCGCGTCCATCGGCGAAGGAAAATCCCCAACCGGTTTTCGCGTTGCCGTCAATCGCGTTCATCGCGTGATTTTCCGGCCATTGGCCTGCGCCGTCGGTCGTGGCTAAGGTGAAGGAGAGAGGGAGAGAAGGAGGGACGGAGGGAACGAGAGACTTATTCTGTCCCTCCTTCCCTCTGTCACTCTGTCCCCCTATCCCGCCGTCCCTCATTCCCTCTGTCACTCCGTCCCTCTGTCCCAGAAAGGCTTCGACTTCGGTCAACACAAAACGGTCAGCGCCGCGCGCGACTCGGTTGGCGGGCAAGCTTTCGTCCTGAACGACTTCAACGCCAAGCGCAGTCCATTCGCCCGCGCCGGGTTTGAACGTGACGGTGTAAGTCGCGTTATCAGGATTTTCGCCTTCGGCCACGACCAGGCCATCGCCTTTGATTTCTTCTGAGACGATGTTGCCTCCGCGATATTGAGTGACGGTGATTGGCTGGTCGTTGTAAATGCTCAGCTTCACACCGTTTGTAGCCGTCGCTGAAACCGGACGCTGAAACTGCCAAGTCAGTTTTTTAGCTTCAAACAGTTGCAGCGTTTGTTTCTCCCACTCGGCGCGACGCGCGCTCAATCGTTCGGCTTGCGAATCCAATTCGATCTGCGCCCATTTCAAAGCCTGAGTCAATTCATCGAACCGCCGTTTCTGAACTTCGCTGGGCATTTCCAATTTCGATCCCCAGGCCGCGCGTCCACGATCAGGAACCAGGCCGGTTTCCTTGATGTCGGCGAAAAAGGCTTTCATCGAATAAAAATCCTTCGCCAGATAAGGATCGAATTTGTGGTCGTGGCATTCGGCGCAACCCATCGTCGCGCCCAACCAGGTGATGCTGGTTGTGCGAACTCGGTCGGCGGCGTATTTGGCCAGGTACTCTTTGGGCTGCAATCCGCCTTCGGCAGAAACGCGGTTCAGCCGGTTGTAAGCCGAAGCAATTTTCTGTTCTGTCGTCGCGTTCGGCAGCAAGTCTCCGGCAATCTGTTCGCGCGTGAACTGATCGAAAGGTTTGTTGTCCAGAAACGAACGCAACACGTAATCTCGATAAGGCCAGGTCGGAAAGGCATTGTCTCCGTGAAAACCAGACGTGTCGGCGTAGCGCACCGCGTCCAGCCAGTGCATCGTTTGTTTTTCGGCGTAACGCGGCGAAGCCAGCAATCGGTCAACCAGCTTTTCGTAAGCGTCTGGCGATTTGTCGGCAACGAACGCAGCGACTTCAGCCGGAGTCGGCGGAATGCCTGTCAGATCAAGCGAGACTCTGCGAATCAGCGTTCGGCGGTCAGCTTCGGGCGCGGCAATTAAACTTTCCTTCGCCAGCCGAGATTGGATGAACGCATCAATCGGGTTTCTGATTTCAGATTTGAGATTCGAGATTTCCGGCGCTGATGGACGAGTGATCGGTTGATACGCCCAGTGACCTTCGTACTTTGCGCCTTCGGCAACCCAGCGGCGAATCAATTCCTTTTGCTCAGCAGTCAGAGTTTTGTGCGCGTCTTCGGGTGGCATCAATTCGGACTTGTCGGTTGAAAAGATGCGGCGGACGATTTCGCTTTCGTCGGGCTTGCCGGGAACGATTGGCGTCGCGCCGGAGCGGGATTTCTTCGTCGCTTCTGCGCGCACGTCCAGCCGCAATCCGGCTTTGCGAGCGTTCTTGTCCGGGCCGTGGCAGCGAAAACAAGTGTCGGAAAAGACCGGGCGAATGTCCCGGTTGAAACTGACTGCGATGTTGTCTGCCGAAACTTTTGCGTTCGCCCAGAAAGCCGCGCCTGCCAGCGCGGCGGCGAACATCAAAAGCCAGAGCTTCCGAGTGCGGTTGTATGCGTTCATAAATTTGTCTTCTTTCCCAAATTTGGAGTGCGACGCCTTTGGCGTAGCTTTGCTAGTCGCATTCTCAACTTCTCAACTGATCTTTTGGTGGAACCGGAAATCGCCATGATCCAAAGGACTTCCAAAGCTACGCCAAAGGCGCAGCGCTCCAAAAATAGTCCGTGAAATCCGTGGGTAATGCTGATGACGTACACGATAAACGATTCGGGAAAAATCTGGAATCAGGCGGCGCGTTGCTTCGTTGAAAATGCTTCAACCTTCGATTAGGCTTTGCGCCAACTCGCACTACCAATTCCATTTCTTCAGGAGCGCCAGAACTATGACGATGATGAACACACCGTTGACGATGTCAGTGTTGATGGATAGAGGGCCGATGCTCTATCCAGACAACGAAATTGTCTCAAAGATGCGTGACAAGACTCACCGTTACACTTACGCCGAGCTGAACAAACGCGCGCGGCAATTCGCCAACGCGGTGACCAAGCTCGGCATCAAGCAAGGCGACCGCGTAGCCACTTTGGCCTGGAACGGGTATCGCCATCTGGAAGTTTATTACGCCACACCGTGCATGGGAGCCGTGCTGCACACGTTGAATCTGCGGCTTTCAACCACCGATCTGGAATACATCGTCAACCACGCCGAAGATTCAATCATCTGCGTTGACGATGACCTGTTACCCATTCTGGAAAAACTGGCCGGGAAGATTCCCACCGTCAAACACATCATCGTCATGAACAACACCGGCGTGCAGGCTTCTGACGCGCTGGCGGCGACTGCAAAGATTCACGATTACGAAGAACTGATCGCGGGCGAACCAACCGAATTCACGTGGCCGGAAATTGACGAAAACTCGCCGATGGGGCTTTGCTACACCAGCGGAACCACCGGCCATCCGAAAGGCGTGATGTACACGCACCGGTCAAATTACCTGCACACGATCACGGGCGGTTTGCCTGACGCGCTGGGGCTGAAGCGTGACGACACAGTCATGGCCGTCGTGCCGATGTTTCACGCCAATGCCTGGGGACTGCCGTACATTTGCATGATGCTGGGACTGAAACAGGTTTTCCCCGGCCCGACGATGGATGGAGCTTCGGTTTGCCAGTTGTTGCAGGATGAAAAAGTCACCTTCACCGGTGGCGTGCCAACCATCTGGATGGGCGTCATCAACGAACTGCAAGCCAATCCCGGCAAATACGATTTGTCCAACTTGCGCGAAATGGTTTGCGGAGGTTCTTCGCCGCCGCGCGCGATGATTGATTGGCTGGAAAGCAATTTGGGCATTGATTTCATTCAAGCCTGGGGAATGACGGAAACTTCGCCGCTGGGAACTGTTTGCCGCTTAAAACCGAAGATGAGCGAATTGCCGCGCGAAAAGAAACTGGATATAAAACAACGCGCAGGCATTTACACTCCGGGTTTGAGGCTTCGCATCGTCAACGACAATGGCGAAGAAGTAGCTCACGATGGAACCTCGATGGGACGGTTGCTGATTAAAGGGCCGTGGATCGCTTCGGCTTATTTCAAGACCGAAGCTACGCAGGATAAATTCCCCGACGGCTGGCTGGATACCGGCGACGTAGCTACGCTGGATGGCGAAGGTTACATGGCCATCGCAGACCGCTCGAAGGATTTGGTCAAGAGTGGCGGCGAATGGATTTCGTCAGTGGATTTAGAAAACGCGATTATGGCTGTGCCCGGCGTCGCCGAAGCCGCTGTCATCGCCATCATCCATCCGAAATGGGACGAACGCCCGCTGGCTTGCGTAGTCAAAAAGCCCGGCGTGGAAGTAACCAAAGACGAAATTTACGCTCACTTGTTGAAGAGCTTCGCCAAATGGTGGATGCCCGACGACATCATCTTCATTGACGCTGTTCCGAAAACCAGCGTCGGCAAATTCGACAAGAAAGTGCTGCGCGAACAGTTCAAAGACTTTCAGTTGAACTCATAAAGGTACAGTACCGCGCGCGTGAGCAAGCGGCGGCTCGCGTGACAGGCCGCTTGCTCACGCGCGCGGTACAGCGCCAATCACCTATGAGAATTACACGTGTTTACACCAAGACCGGTGACGCTGGCGAAACTTCGCTGGTGGACGGCAGCCGCGTCCCAAAAAACGATTTGCGCGTTGCGGCTTACGGCGATGTTGACGAACTGAATTCCCTGCTCGGTCTGGCGAGAGTCGGATTGCAGGATCAGCAACTGGACGACGAACTCGGCAAAATTCAAAACGAGTTGTTCGTCGTCGGCGCGGATTTGGCCAGCCCGTTGAGCATTCAGGTTCCCCGCGTAGACGAAACTCACATCACCGAAATGGAGCATCTGATTGACGCTCTGCTGGAAGAACTGGAACCGTTGCGAGAATTCATTTTGCCGGGCGGGACTCAATTCGGAGCGACGTTACATCTGGCCCGGTGCGTTGCTCGCAGAGCTGAACGCTGCATCGTCGCTCTGCTCAATGAAGCCGGGATCAATCCTCATTCGCTGACATACTTGAACCGATTGTCGGATTTGCTTTTCGTCATGGCTCGCGTGGCGAATCATCGGGCTGGCGTGAAAGAACAGTCGGCCAATTTCAGCACACGAAACAAGAAGTAACTGAAACAGCGGAACTTTTGGAGTGCTGCGACTTGTCGCAGCTTTTCTTTCATTACCGGGAACTTCCGGTTAATCGGTGAGAGCTTAAAGCGAACACAAAAGCTGCGTCTAGCCGCAGCACTCCAAACAAAGGCATGCGGCAAATCCTGATCTTCAGCGCAATCTTTCTGGCAGTTCCTCTGGCGCTGTTCGCGCCGTTTACAGGCTTAATCAGTTACGTCACCATCGCTTACGTGCGACCGCACGAGTGGGCTTACATGCCGAATGCGCCGATTTCGATGGCCGTGGCGGTGGCGACTCTGCTTGGTTACGCAGTTTTTGAACTTACTCGCCGAGCGCCGCAGTTGATCTCGAATTCGTTGATGCTGTTGCTGTGGGCGCAGGTTTCGTTGGCCACATTCTTCGCGTATTCGCCTCAACTGGCTCAGGGCAAATGGATCGAATTCAGCAAAACGATTTTAATCGCTTTGCTGATGACGGCGATGGTGGATTCGGAAAAACGCGCTAGATGGTTGTTGCTGGGAACCGTCGCAGCCATAGGCTTTCTGGCTTTTCGATCCAATGTAGGCATCCTGCTGGCCGGTGGGCAGACGCGGATTTTCGGCCCAGGTGGAGCCTTTGAAGACAATAACGATTATGCTCTGTTGTTGAACGTGGCCGCGCCCATTGCTTTTTACGTTGGCCGCGCCGAAACAAATAACTGGTTGCGAAAAATCTGTTACGCGCTGTCGGTGATGATGATGATTACCGTGCTGTTTTCACTTTCACGCGGAGGTTTTCTTGGTCTGTGCGTCATCTTGCTCGGCCTGGCGCTGAAATCGAAGTACAAGGTGACGGGAATTTTGGTGGTCGTGCTGGCGGGTTCAATCACTTTTGCTTTGCTGCCCAGCCGCGTTGTCGAAAGAGTAGGCACAATTCGCACCGCAACTGAGGCAGACCAATCGGCTCAGATGCGTTTCGACGCCTGGCGAGTTTCGCTGCAAATCATCGCGGATTATCCGGCGCTGGGCGTCGGCCCCAGAAACATGTTGGAGCTTTATGGCCGATATCAGCAAACCGAAAACGTCCGGGTATCGCACAACTCCTTTTTGCAGATTGCCGTGGATGCCGGCTTGCCTGCGTTGTTGATGTTTCTGGGTTTGATTGCGCTGAGTTTATGGCGTCTGCGGCTGGCGCGGCAGTTTTTGAAAACCCGTTCACCTGATTCACAGCTGATCTTTTATTCGCATGGCCTGGAAATCGCGCTGATGGGTTATCTGGTTTCAGCAAATTTTCTTAGCCGTCATGACCTGGAATTGCTTTACGAAATTTTTGCGTTGGCCACCAGCTTTTACGTGCTGACGCGCGTTGAAAGTTATGCGGCTCCTGTCACCTCAGCGATTTCAGCCAGCAGATCAGCATCGGCATCAACCGGGCAGGCGTAATACCACCAGTTCTTTTTCGCAGTCCAACCTTCTTCTTCGGCCAGCTCATCGCCCCACAGACAAACCCCGGATCGCGTGGTCAATCCTTTCAACTGGTCGTCGGCCTGACGGATTCGCTCTTCAAATTTTTGCTGTTCGGTCGGCGACGCTACCTGCAAAGCCTCTTCCAGCAACTGGCGCGCGTCCAGGTCGTTCAGGTAATCGTCCAAAGTCAGCGAATAACCTGCTTCGACCGACTGAACGACTTTTTCCCAGCTTTCAACCAATCCTGTCAGCCCACGTTCAGAAACCTGAAATGGACAGCCTTTTTCGCGCAAAAACTCTCGGACTTCTTCACTCATTAATCGCCTCCTTTCGATGAACGGTTTGAACTGCGTTTGCTCTGACGCCAGAAGTAAGCTTCGCCGTCGTTGGGTTTGAAGTAAGTGCGGATTGTCAGATCGGCATCGAACGCCAGAAATGCCCCGGTCTTTTTGTCAAAACGAGTAACAACTCCGTCGCTTCTGACGGCCTCCACCACATCCCCGCCCGGCTGACGATCACGAAGTTGCTGCGCCTGTCGCAAATAATCATCTTTGCTGATCGAACCAAATTCGCTGCCGTGTTTGTCGTAATGATCCAAAAATTTCTGACGGCTGGCAAAACCAATCTCAGTGTGAATATCGGCGCTGATTTTTGGCGAAGAACTCGTTCCGGGATGCACCTGCGCCGGCGCTGAACCTGTCTGGCGACATGCCGCAGCCAGCAGAGCCAGCACAATCATCAAGACCGGGGGAATAAACTTTCCTACGCCGCTGGGGCGCAGATAAGCCAAGAGATTTCCCAGAGTTTCCTCATGACCTAAAGTTCGGCATCTCAGCTTGAAACTGAGCCTGTAAAAATCAGTCGAGTGGTTCATAAAAACGAAGACGAGTGACAACTCTGAAGTCGTCACTCGTCTGGTCAATCTGTGTGCAAGATCGTTTAGAAAATCTAGCGAATGCTCATACCGCCCAGTCCGCCAAGACTGGCAAATGGGTTGGTTTGTTCAGCCGCCGGAAGCTGGTCAACTTTTTCAGGCGCCAGAACAGTCAGGCGATTTACACAGTTAGTGCCCAAACCGATGCTGCGATAATCCTTGTTATTGGCGATACTGAAATAAAGATCAATGGCTTCCTGCTTTTTGCCCATCGCTTCATAAACGCGAGCCGTATTGAAATCAATAAGCGCCATCGAAACAGAGCCTGGCTTGGATTTCAACTTTTGATATTCGGCAATGGCTTCATCGTATTTGCCTATCGCTTCGTACCGCTGAGCTAACGCCATTTGAGCCTGTGAACTGATGTCGGCACCTTTGGCTGCAAGCTCTTTCAAGGTAGCTTCAGCCTTTTCCGGCTCGAAATAAATCTGATGCATGGCGGCCTGATAGCGGGCAAGATCACCGTAAAAAGACGAATAATCATTCGCCGCTTTGGTGAATGCCTCGTAAGCTTTGCGATGCTTTTCTTCTTCGGAAGTGGCGACGTAACCTTGCGGGCTTGCCGGAGCCGGATTTGCCACAATGGCATCGTTCCAGCGGAATCCTTCCGCCAATGTTTCCGCCGCATTGCTGGCGCGGCGCGAATAAAGCATCCAGGCAATGCCAACCACGGCAATCAAAACTGCCGCCACTGTCAGCCATTTCAAAATTGGGCGCGAATTGCCTTTCGCCCATGAGGCCGTAGCCACGTACTGCTGCATTAATGGATCGCGCTTCAAGTCCTGCGCTGATGCTCGCCCTTTAGCCAATGTAATACTCCTTCAGGATGAAAAAATTGGGGCTGGGAGGAAAGCGAGAAAATAGCGGCCACCTTTAATCATGTCAAGCCGCACAAAAATTAGCGTCGTTGGCCAAATCCGATAACAGGCTATAAGATTCCGGCCATGTCATTCACCAAAATCACCGAATACGAAGGCATCTCTGAATACAAACTGGATGCGAATGATTTGAAAGTGTTGCTGGTTCCGCGTCGTGCCGCGCCCGTAGTGGCCTTTATGGTCGTGTACCGCGTCGGTTCGCGCAACGAAGCAGTCGGTCACACAGGCTCCACGCATTTGCTGGAGCACATGCTTTTCAAAGGCACTCCGACGTACAACAAACAGAACGGAACCCAGATCGCCGCAGTGCTGCAAAAACAAGGAGCGGCTTACAACGCCGACACCTGGTTTGACCGCACGCGGTATTACGAAATGCTGCCTAGCGATCAACTTGAACTGGCAGTTCATCTGGAAGCCGACCGCATGCGAAATTCCTTTATCGCAGACAGCGACCGCCAATCCGAAATGACCGTTGTTCGCAACGAACTGGATCGCGGAGAAAACGAACCTTCGCGGATTCTGGACGAGAGAGTCTGGGCAATGGCTTTCCGCGAACATCCTTATCATCACCCCACCATCGGATGGCGTTCCGATGTCGAAGGCGTGCCAACTTCGCGGCTGAAAGAGTTTTACGACGTTTACTACCACCCGAATAACGCCACGGCGATTGTCGTCGGCGATTTTGAAGACCAGGCGGCCTTGGATTTAATTGCCGAACATTTCGGCAGGATTCCAGATTCTCCGCAACCTATCCCTCCAATGTACACAACCGAACCGCCGCAGGAAGGCGAAATCCGCTTCAAATTGCGCCGAGCCGGTCAACTGGGTTTGGTCGAAATTGGGTGGAGGATTCCTGAAGCTCGCCACGAGGATTCGGCGGCGCTGACTTTGCTGGATCACATTCTTTCTGCCGGCGTGACTTCGCGGCTTTATCAGGCGATGGTTGAAACACAGCTTGCGGTGGACGAACAGGCGCAAGCCAGCCAGTTCACCGATGCTGGTTTGTTCACGATTGACGTAACGCTTCATCCGGGCGTCGAACATGCCGATGCCGAAAAAGCCATCTTGGAAGTGATTGAAAAACTGAAAACTGAAGACATCGCCGACAAAGAATTGCAGAAAGCGAAAAACCTGATTTTGACCCAGATGATTTATGTCCGCGACAGCCCCCTAGGTGTTATCAGCGCCATCAGCGAAGCCGAGGCAGCCGCCAATTGGAAGCTGTTCATTGACTTGCCCAAGATGATCGAAACCGTCACAGCCCATGATATTCGGCGTGTGGCGAACACTTATTTCACCGAAGACAATCGAACGGTGGGCTGGTTCATCCCGAAAGAAGAAGAACTTATTGAACAGGAGGAATTATGAAGAAAACGGTTCTAACCGTTGCAATGCTTTCGACATTTGCAATCACTGCTCTGGCCGGAAATCGCGTCGTGGTTTTTGACAACATCGCGACCGAAGTCGCTGCGCCTTCGACTGCTCTACCAGGCAGTGAAGACCTGTGGGTGACGCTGGCCGACCTGACCAAAGCGACCAAGTTTGTAGTTAAACCTCAAGGCGTTTGCCGCGACGAACTTTGTTTCCCAATTCCCAAAGCGCGCAAAGCCGCTTTCTTATCGGTTCAGGGAAAAACCACCTGGTTCAACTTGAGCGAGTTTGCGCGATTGACCAGACAGCCGTCGGCTTATGACGCTGAAAACTCAACCTGGTTTTTCGGCCCTCGGCCTGAAGAGCAAAACCAGTTTGTTTCTTCGTTGATGGCTCCGAATTTCAAGCTGCCGGACGCCAACGGCAAGATGCGTTCGCTGGCGGAATTTCGCGGAAAGAAAGTCTTGCTGCTGACCTGGGCTTCGTGGTGAGGCTGCCGATTCGATCTGCCAGGATGGCAGAAACTTTACGCAGAACTGAAAAGCAAAAACTTTGAAATCATCTCCGTCGCCGAAGACACTGGCGGAATCAAAGACGCAGGCAAATGGATCACAGACGCCAAACCGGAATACACAGTGCTGATTGACGAAAAGCATCTGGTCACTCGACTGTACGACATGGTCAACGTGCCGACGGCGGTTTGGATCAACGAAAAAGGCCGCATCGTTCGCCCCAACGAAGTCGCTTATGTGGATGATCGTTACAAAGGCATGCACAAACTGGAAGCCGCCGAGTATCTGGCCGCAATCCGCGACTGGGCTGAAAACGGCGAACGCAGCGCCTACGCCCTGAGCGAAAAGGAATTGAAAGAACGGCTGGCTCCGCAAAATCCCGACTGGGCGCGGGCTTCCGCCGAATTCGCCCTGGCGGAACATCTTTACAAAAACGGGCAGGGACCGGCTTCGATTCGGCATTACAAAGAAGCTCAGCGGTTGAACCCCGACAACTGGAATTACAAGCGTCAGGCCTGGGCTTTGTCAGACGCAGAAAAAGAATACGGCACCAGCTTTATGAAGGAAGTTCAAAAGCTGAACGGCAAACCTTACTATCCGCCGCGCCGTCTGCCGGAAACCAAGAAAAAAACAGGTAATCAATGAACAGCAGTTCTTTCGCGTCACGCACGCATCGTTATCAACTGGCCAACGGCATCACCTTGTTGGTTTTGGAAAATCACTCGAACCCCACCATTTCGCTTTCTGGTTATGTGCGCGCAGGCGAATACTTCAGCCCGCTGGACAAAGACAGTCTGGCGGGTGTCACTTCCAGCATGCTCAGCAAAGGAACGACTCGCCGCTCCAAGCTGGAAATTGCCGAAGAGATGGAATCCACCGGAGCGCGAATTGCCTTTTCACCAAACAACTTCATAACTTCTGTCAACGGACAAAGTCTGAGTCGGGATTTACCGCTGATAATTTCTACCTTGGCCGAAGAGTTACGCGAACCTGCCTTCCCCTCTGACGAACTGGAAAAGATGAAACAACGCTTCATCGCCAGCATCAGAGAAGATCAGGATGACACCCGCTCGCGGGCTTATGAACGAATGTCGCAACTGGTGTTTCCTGTCGGCAATCCGTTTTACAGGTTGCCTGCCGAAACAACCATCAGCAATCTGGAAGCGATCACAACTGACGATTTGCGCTGGTTTTACGAAAAGTATTACGGAGCCGATTCCATGCTGCTGGTCATCGTCGGCGACGTTCAGCCGGACGAAGTTCGCGCGTTGGTCGAAAAACATCTTGGCGACTGGCAAGGAGCGCCGGCCCCGGAAATCAATCTGACTGAAACTCCGCTTCAGACCGAAGCCAAACGCGAAGCCGTGCCGATGAAAGACAAGCCGAATTGCGACATCATCATCGCCCACGCTTCAGGATTGCGACGGTCGAACCCGGATTATCTGGCGGCAATCATAGGCAACAACGCCTTGGGTCATTCCACGCTGTCATCACGCCTGGGTTTGAAAGTGCGTGATGAAATGGGGCTGACATACGGAATCAGCTCCAGCTTTCGCTCCGGTCTGGCCGATGGGCCTTTCAGCATAGGCGTGACGGTTGCGCCGCAAAACATTGATCCGGCGATTAATACAACTCTGGAAATCGTCAACGATTACATCGCCGGCGGCATTACCGAAGAAGAGCTGAAAGACGAAAAATCATCAGTCATCGGGTCTTACAAACTCGGTTTGGCGACCAACTCAGGGATGGCCGGGCAGATTGTCAACTCCGAACTTTTCGGGCTGGGCATCGAATATCTGGACGAATTCCCTTCGCACATCGCCGCACTGACCAAACCACAAATTGACGAAGCCATTCGCAAATACCTGCACCCTGAAGTTGCGACGACGGTGATTGCGGGAACAGTGGCTGAATGATGAAATTGGAATGATAAAGGGTAAATTGAATGAAATCTTTGATTCATCATTCATCCTTCATCATTCATCCTTTCACCTATGAAACTTGGAATCCTTCTCTTCAACCTCGGCGGCCCTGAAACTCAGGCCGATGTGCGTCCATTTCTCTTCAACCTGTTTTCCGATCCTGAGATCGTGCGGCTGCCGATTCGCGCTTTGCAGAAACCGGTGGCCTGGCTTATCTCAACCACGCGATCCAAAAAGTCAGCGGCGATTTATCAGTTGATCGGCGGAGGTTCTCCATTGCGGCGAATCACCGGCGAACAGGCCGAAGCTTTGCGCGAAGAGTTGCAGCGGCGCGGCATCGAAGCAAAAGTTTATGTAGGCATGCGGTGCTGGCATCCGTTCACTTCGGCGGCGCTGGACGAAATCGAACGCGACGGCATCACGGATTTGGTTCTGTTGCCGCTTTATCCTCAGTACTCGGTTTCGACCACCGGCTCCAGCTTCAAGGATTTCGATGAGCAGGTTGCCGCGCGTCCCAAACTGCAAAACATACACCGCCGCGACATCAAAAGCTGGTACGATTTCGATGGTTACATCGCCACGCTCGCCAGTCAGATCAACGAAGAGATTGCCAAATTCCCTTCCCCAGACCCGCGTCAGGTTCATCTGCTGTTCAGTGCTCACAGCGTGCCGGTCAGTTACATCGAAAACGGCGACCCGTACCTTCAGCACATCGAAGAAACCGTTCGACTGGTTGCCGAAAAATTGGGAAATCAAAACCCCATCCATCTCAGTTTCCAGAGCAAAGTCGGCCCGGCGAAATGGCTGGAGCCTTCGACGGACGCAAAGCTGCGTGAAATGAGAGCCGCTGGCGTCGAACAGGTTTTGACTATTCCAATCAGCTTTGTTTCCGAGCACATCGAAACGCTTTACGAACTGGACATACTTTACAAAGACCTGGCCACAGAACTCGGCTTTACCAGCTATC
>JAGNMH010000632.1 GCA_017991275.1 Acidobacteriota bacterium | reverse complement strand
CGCCATACGTGAAGCTTTTGCCCAGACGCGCGAAGCCCAGGCGCGCAGCCTGAACCCCAGCCACTTTTCGTTCAATGTTCCCGGCGGACGTTGCGACGTTTGCGAAGGCGATGGAACCGTCACGGTTGAGATGCAGTTTCTGGCTGATGTCGAACTGGTTTGTGAAGAGTGCAACGGCAAGCGATTCAAAAACTCCGTGCTGGACGTGCGCTATAGAGGCAAAAACATTCACGAAGTCTTGCAGTTGACCGTCCGCGAAGCCATCGCTTTCTTTTCACAGGTTCCGCGCATCGCCAACAAAATGAAAGTGCTGGATGACGTTGGCCTGGGCTATTTGCGGCTTGGTCAATCGGCTACGACGCTGTCTGGCGGAGAAGCTCAGCGCGTCAAACTGGCGTCGTATTTGTCGAAGGCTTCAGGCGACCGTTCGCTTTATATTTTTGACGAACCGACGACGGGCTTGCATTTCGACGACATCAACAAGCTGCTGGCCTCGTTTCGGCGATTACTGGAAACCGGAGCTTCGTTGATTGTCATCGAACACAACCTGGACGTCATAAAAACCGCCGATTGGATAATTGACCTGGGGCCGGAGGGCGGCGACGGCGGAGGCGAAGTCGTTGCGGTCGGTACGCCGGAAAAGATCGTTGATGTTGAGAAATCTCATACCGGTCGTTTCTTGCAAACCTACCTAAATCTCCAAAATCACAACAACCTTAATGATGAGCCTGCCTGATCGCCTTAAATTGGGCTGAGCCGGGCGAAGAGCCTGAAAAGATCATCGGGTTATGTCCGGTGATCTTTTTGTATTTTTGAGCCACAGATTCGATGGCTTTATCAGCAGCCCGACGGCCAAGCACGGCAACAGTTCCGCCACTGCCGCCGCCGGTGATTTTCGCGCCATACAGTTCTCTTCCTTGCTCTGATTTCACCAGCCTGACCAGTTCATCGGTTCCCGCCGAACCAAGTCCGCAGACTAAATAACTCTCGTGCGACTGGTACATCAATTCTCCCAGAGCTTGAAGCTGAGTTTCGCTGACCGGTTGCCGCAACAGTTCGGCAAATTCGTTGACTCTGCGGTTTTCGTAAATCGGATGAGCCGTCGGAGCGCGCACTGCATATTCGCGGTCTGGGTGAATGACTGAAACTTCGTCGGTGACTCCATGAAAGCGGGCCAAAAACTCGGCGCCGCTAATAGTTTCAGGCAACTGTGCGGCAAAGCTCGTTTCAAATTCTGCGGGCTTCAGGTTTGCCAGATAGCCGCGCCATTTTGAATCAGTGATTTGCACCAGCTTGTCTGCAATCGGTTCGGCTTTTAATCCGGCCAGCTCCGCGATCATTCGATAGCCCATGAAAGCTCCGGCGCGTACCGAACCGTAATCGGCTCCGGCGACCGAATGGCGAATGCCGGAATCAATTCCCCAAACGGCGATTTCTTCGGGCAATTGAATTGTGCCCAGCAACTCCGCTGGCTGGCAAAGCAGCGCCAGCAAACGATGCTCTTCTCCGCAGGAAGAAACCATCTGATCCATCACTCCGCACGGAGCGCCGACCACCTGGTTTTCGACTCGCTGGCACAGCAGCGCAAGTTCGCGCGCTTCCAGCCGCAAATCAAAAGCCGCGCTGACTGCCTGCATGACTGAAACTTCCAGCGCGGCTGAAGAACTGACGCCTTTGCCTTCGGGCACGCTTGACGAAATCAGAATTCGCGCGCCTCCGTCAAAGCTGACCCCGCGTTCGCGCATCAAGACCAGAAAAACTCCTGCAACATAAGCCGCCCAGCTTCGCGCCTCGTCTTGCCGGAAGTAATCGCGCGCGGCTGAGTATTCAATGTCGGTCAGATCAGCCAGCAACACTTCGCAGGCTGCCGCTCTTTCTCCGCCATCGTTTGGCAGACTGACGATGCGGATGATCGGCTCAGCGTCACGCTGCAAAGCCACCAACGTGGCCTGACGAATTGGATACTGCAAAACCAGCGAGCCAGAGTAATCCGCGATGCCTCCCATCAGATCCAATCTGCCGGGCGCTCGCGTGATGAAGGTGTCTTGCCGGGGATTGAAAAAGCCGCGCGCTTCGCCGACCTGATGCTGGTCAATCGAATCAAGCGCGGCCAGAAATTCTGAAACGTCGGTTAAGTTCATCTTGCTGGATGTGGAGCGCTGCGGCTTGGCGCAGCTTTTATTTCTTTGCTCGGACATTTCGGTTGAAACAACGATTTTTTTGATGAGAACACTAAAGCTGCGCCAAGCCGCAGCACTCCAAATTTTCTATTTCGTGCCAAGCAATTGTTGAATCTCCGGCGAAGCCAGGTTTTCTTTTGTCACCAGCTTGACGCCGGTGTCAATTCGCCGCTCGGGAGTTTTGCCGTTCAGCTTGTCAACCAAACTCTTCACGCCGTCATAACCCATTCGATAAGGATTCTGAATGACCAGCGAATCAATCACTCCGGCTTTCAAATCTTCGATCAGGTTCGGGCTGGAATCGAAGCCGGACAGGATGATTTTGCCTGCTGCGCCTTTCTGTTTAATCGCCTGAGCCACGCCGACGGTCGAAGGTTCGTTCGACGCAAAGAAACCATTCAAGTCAGGATGCGCGGTCAAAATGTCAGTGGCTCGGTCAATTGAAATGGTTCGACTGGATTCGCCGTACTGGAAAGCCACAATTTGAATGCCTGGAAATTTCTGTTTGATCGTGTCCTGAAAACCGCGCTCGCGTTCGTCTGTCGAAACCGAGCCGGCTTTCAATCCCAAGACGGCGACTTTGCCTTTGCCACCCAAGCGTTCGGCCAATCGTTCCGCCGCCATCACTCCGCCCAGCACATTATCCGTGGCCACATAAGAAACATATTTTTCAGTGCCGATGCCTGAATCGAAGATCGTCACTGGAATGTTTTCGCGTTGAGCACGTTCGACAACCGAAACCAACGAATCACGATGCGAAGGTGCAATCAACATTCCGTCCACACGCGAGGTGATGGCGTCTTCGACCACGTTGATCTGGCTGGAAGCATCGCCTTCAATCGTCGGCCCTTTCCAGTAAATTTCGACTCCGACCTCTTTGCCAGCGGCATCGGCTCCGGCTTTGACGCTTTGCCAGAAAACGTTGGTGACGCCTTTGGGAATGACGGCGATGACTTTTTTCTTCGCGCCGGTGTTCGTGCGATTACACGCTGAAACCATCGCGATTGCCGCCAGCATTGACAGCAGTAAAACCAAACCTGATTTTTTCATTGTTCGTTTTGACCTCAATTGTGATTCGAAAGCTTTCCGAATTTCAGCAACACTGGAAGCTTCGTTGGGGCGAGGATATAAACGACCAAGACTGATAAGTCCATTGGCCATAGAAAAATGGACGAACGGGCGAAAATTTTGTACTTTGTGCTCGACGCAATCCTGCGTGTTCATACGAATCAAAACCATTATCACTTTTCGCAAGCGAGGGAATATGAAGTCGTACACGAATCGTCGTCGCGTAATTTCATTCGCCGTCTGCCTGACGCTGCTTGTAACTCTATTCTGGTGGAACAATAGCGAAGCCAGTCTGGTTGCAGAGAAAACCATCACCGGCCTTGCTCCGTTCAAATTGAACCTGTCGTTTCAGGCGCAGTGGGAAAAGCGGATGCAATTGAAAGGCGGCGAAACGTTTGAGCTTTCGGTCAGCTTGCCTTCGCCTTCGTCGTTGCCGCAGCACGGACGCATCGGAGTTCGTTGGACGTTGGACAAAGCCGACGCTGGCGAATCGTTGCCAGCCATTGCCGGACGCAAAGAAGATGCGTTTGGCATTTACACGGCTCCAACCGCCGACTGGCGAAAAGTGCTGCACGCGCTGGATTCGGATTTGTATCTGGTTTATCGCGCGCCGGTCGCCGGACTCTATCGTTTGGAAATCGCGCCCGTAACCGATGAAGCCAACACCTTTGCCAAGCCGGAAAGCATTCGCTGGCGCGAAGACGGCGTTGCGCCGCAGGCCGTCACCTTCCCCGCA
>JAGNMH010000631.1 GCA_017991275.1 Acidobacteriota bacterium | reverse complement strand
CCAGTAAGAATACTTCGGCGCGTTGCCGTAATAAGCGTTGATGATTTGCTTTGCCAGCACGGCGGTGTTGTGGACGGCCAGATAGGCGTAATCCAGCACCTTGCGGTCGGCATTAGGATTATTCGGTCCTGGGTTGGCAAAAGTCGCCAAAGGTTCTTTCGTCGCGTCGTGGCCTGTGTCGGTCGAAGCCGTCGCATAACCTTTCTGCAAACCCGTGTTCATAGGGCCGTGGCTGATTGTCCCGGCATAACCACCTCCGCCAACCATGTAAAACCGGTTGTTCCAATTGGTGGGCAGCTTGACGGCAAATTTGGCTTCGGGCGCTATGACACCGCGCACATCGCAATGTTCGGGGACTTGCTGAGTCGCGGCAACCAAAGTCACCGATTCGATTTTGACTTCCGCGCCGAACGATTTTGCCGCAAGCGCGGAGCATTTCTCGGCCTGAGCAAAGGCGGAAACTGCGCACAAAGCAATTAATGTAAAGCTGATGATGGTAACGCGACTATTCATTTCATTTCTCCTCCACTAAGCCAAACGAAGAAGCTCAAATAATTTTTCTGATTCCTTGTATGGGTCGTGGGCTAAAGTTTTGTTCTAACTCATCGCCGCAAAATTGCGCAGCATTCGTTCATAATCAGGTGTCACACCAATAAACAGGCGAAACGCTTCAGCGGCTTGAAAGACAGCCATTCCGCCTCCATCCAGCGTGCGGCAACCCAGAGTGCGAGCCTTTCTCAGTAATTCGGTTTCCAGTGGAAAGTAGATGATTTCGGCCAACCAGTGTCCGGCTCTAATCAATTCAATCGGCAATGGCAAACCCGTATGGCCCAACATTCCGACAGGCGTCGCCTGAATCAATCCGTCGGCTGCGCTCATTGACTCAGCCAGGCTGGAAACCATCAGCGTGCGATTCTCACCAAAGCGTTCGCTCAGGCGGTTGATTAACGACTCAACGCGCGCGTTTTCGGAATCGTGAATCGCCAGCTTTTCAACGCCCATTTGCAGAGCTGCGTAAGCAACAGCAGAACCTGCTCCTCCCGCGCCGAGCAAAACAACATTACCGAGTGACACATCGCCCAGCCCGCGCCGAAAACTTTGAGCAAAGCCGGTGCAATCCGTGTTATGACCGATGCGTTTGCCATCTTTGAAAACCACGGTGTTCACCGCGCCGATAGCCGCAGCGTCTTCTGAAAGCGAATCCAGAAAAGGGATGACAGCTTGTTTGCAAGGATGCGTGATGTTCAATCCGGCAAAGCCCTGCTGTTCGGCGGCAGCCAACAACTCCGGCAGGGCTTCAACGCCCGCGCCAAGCCGTTCAAGATCGAACAGTTGATAGGAGCAGGAAAAACCGGAATTTTTGGCTTCCTGTTCGTGCAACCGCGGTGAGCGCGAAGCCTGAATGCCTGCGCCAATCAAACCGACTTTGACGAACCGGGTGTTTACCTGAGCCACTGTTTAACGTCCTTCGTGGCAGAAATTGCAGGCATTGCTGGCCTTGTTTTCACGGTGACAGTTCATGCAGTTTTCCATCGTGATGGGTTTTTCTCGCCATAGCGCATCGCGTTCGGCGACTGCGCCGTGACAGCGGTCGCACTTCGCTCCGGCTTCCAAATGTTCGCGGTGAGAAAACCAGACCCAGTCAGGTTTCTGGTAAACGCGCACCCACGGCACGGCCTCTTTGTCTTGATGAAATCTGGCAAGTTCTTTGATCGTGGATTTGTCGGCGGCGATGTCTTCATGACAACCCATGCATTTTGCCGTTGCCGGAAAAGTCATTTCCCAGCCTGGGTCTGGGCTGGTGTGACAACCCTGACATTTCAGCCCCTGCGCGACGTGCAGCTTGTGACTGAAAGGCAGGGGCTGTTTCGGCGGCTCTGGTGGCTTTGTTGTTTGCGCCAAGACTCCTATGACGCCGCCGCAAACCAGCAACGCCAATTTTGCAAAGGTTGATTTATTGATACGTGAATAGTTCATTTGCTCAAGGCCGCTAAAAGTAAAACGCTCGCTACCGCGGGCAATTCTTATTGATGGCATTGACCACAGCGCGGTAATCATCCGGCGCTTTGCCGTCGAATTCGGAAAGCAAATCCAGCTTCGCGCACCAATCCTGACGCTTGACCGTCGCTTCGGCCATAATCGGTTCGACGCCGATGGCGCGCAAAGTTGCGGCGACTTCTTCCAATTCGCGAGCGCGCCGCTCGCCGTGTTCAACCACTCGACCAACCATATAACTCGCCAGTTTTTTCCAGTTCATTCCCGGCATCGTTTCTTCCAGCGTGGCGAAAACCCGCTCATCAGCGCCATAAGGCACAGCGCCCAGAACGCATTCCAGCAGCAAAGCCTCTAATCCTTTGACGATGATGCTGCGACACATCTTGGTCGCCGAAGCCGCGCCGATTTGTTCGGAGATGACTTCCAGCTTCATGCCGAAAGGCGAAAGCCGGTCAACCAAAGATTGGGCATGAACGCCGCACAAAAACATTGGCACTCGATGACCGTGTGGCGGAACCGGAGACATAATCGCAATCTCTACAAATTGCGCGCCGCGTGATTCAACCAGTTGTCCAATGGCTTCCTTCAGCGCAGGCGAAACCGAATTCAGGTCGGCGTAAATATGTCGCGATTCCAAAAACGGCGCAGTCTGTTCGGCGGCTTCGCGGGCACGGTTTGCCGTTACGGTCGAAAGCACAACGTCGCTGACGGTTGCAAGTTCCGCGTTCGATTCAACCAGCGCGATGCCGCTTTCAACTGCTCGTCGCTGAATCTTTTCGCTCAAACCTGGCGTGTGCGTGTTGATGTCAAAGGCGGCAATATGACTCAGTCCCGCCTCACGTAACCCGCGCGCGATGTGAAACCCAGCCTCGCCAAAACCGACGAAGCCGATCTTCAGTTCGTCATTCATGCAGCTTGTCCTTCGTGCATTTGGGCGTAATGGTTTCGATAGTGGCTCCAGGTTGCGCGGAACAAAACTGCTGACAGCAGAGAAGCCAGCCCAACCGTCAGCGACAGCGAGACGCCAACCATCTTCGGGTCTTTGAACAAATAATCATTGAAAAACCCTGGCAGAAAAGGCCCCAGAATCAGACCGAACAGATTGAGAGTGAAAATCTGCAAAGCCCCGATCTGTCCGCGCACCTGATTCGGCACAATCAATTGCAACGAGGCGTAAGAACTGCCAATCGGCATCGCCAGAAAGAAAAAAGCCGGAACCAGCAAGGCAAGTTGTTGATTGACCCCTGGCATTGCCAGCGCCAAGCTGAAAAAAGCACCCGCGCAAATCGTTGCCAGCACGCCGACTCGCAAAGACGCATCGGTTTTCCCCCTCCGTTGCCAGTAATCGCAGAGCAGTCCGCCAAGATATGCGCCTAACAACCCTGTAACCAGAGAAATGATGCCAATCGTCAGCCCGGCCTGTCGTTTCGTCCAACCATGAATGCGAATAAAAAACGACGGCAACCACGCCTGCTGCGAGTAATTGCACAAAGCCTGAAACGCGAAGGCCAGACAAATTCCCACGACTGATTGCCAACGCAGTTTTACCTGCTCAACGACTTCGGCCAAGCTGAGTTTTGTCGCCTGGCCGCCCAGCAAATTTTTCCGCTCTGGTTCCTTGATCGTAAACACCAGCAACGTGGCAAGCAGCCCCGGCAGTCCGACGATCACAAAGGTCAATCGCCACGAACCCAGTGCGCCGATAATCAAACCACCGACAATCAACGCCAGCCCGGAGCCGAAAAAAATACCCATCGAAAAAACGCTCAAAGCGGTTGCCAGTCGCTCTTTCGGAAAATAATCCGACAGCAATGAAAAAGCCGACGGCGACAGCGTAGCCTCTCCGACGCCAACTCCCATTCGCGCCGCGAACAACGACCAGAAACTACGCGCGACAGAACTTGAGGCAGTCATCAGACTCCAACAAAAAACTCCTGCCGCCACCAGCTTTCGCCTATTGCCGCGATCCACGATGCGCCCCATCGGCATGCCCAG
>JAGNMH010000043.1 GCA_017991275.1 Acidobacteriota bacterium | reverse complement strand
TAATGACGTTATTGCGAACCGTATGACCGTTGCTGTTGTTGATGTCTATGCCACTGCGATTCTGCATAAACAGATTGTCGTGAATGTTCGCGCCGGTGATGGTTTGTCCCTGAATGGAAAGTCCGGCGCTGTTCAGATTCGGGTCGTTCCAGGTTCCGGCGGTGTTGCCTTCGCGCGTGACCTTGAAGTTTTTGAATTCGACGTTGTTGGCAGTGATGGCGACGGTGGAGCCTGCTCCGCCAATTGCGCCGGAAATTGTCGTGCTGGCCGGGCCTGCTCCACAGACAACCAACGTCTGATTGATGTTGATGTCTTCGATAAACGTTCCCGCGCCGACGTTGACCGTTTCATTTGCAGAGGCCAGATCAATGCCGCGCTGAATGCTTGGCGTTGTCGTGTTCGGAGCGTTGAAACTGTTCGCCGTGACAAAAATTCCGCCTGTCTTGACGCGAATAAAACCCAGCGAAGGATCATCCAGAGCGTGTTTGATCTTGTCTTCGATGGTCAGATTTTGCGCCACTGTGGCGGCTGCGCCAGTCAGACCATCGAAGGTGACAGCCGTCGCGTTAATCGTCAGGTTATCAAGCGCGCTGCTGGTCAGCGTGATGTAATTTCCGCTCTGACCGCTGAAAGCAGTGTTGTTCAGCGTGTTGCCGGTCAGCGCCGTCGGTGCTCCTGTAACCAGCAAGCCGGTGACTCCGCCGCTGATGGCCGAACCACCGTTCAGGTTGAGCGTCTGCGTGTTGGTCGTGCCTTCGACCTTGATGCCAGTGGCGACGTTGCCGGTGATGGGCAAACCTGAAACGTTGACCGTCGAAGCCGCGCCGGGGCCACCAGCCAAAAAGTTTGTCGTGCCGACAGGGTTGAAGTTCAAATTGTCGGTCAACAGCACACCTGCCAACTTGGAACCGCTGATCGAATTGGTTGCGCCCAGCGTGATCGTGCTGGTGGTCGGCACGTTGAATAAACCTACGCCGTAATCGTGGCCGCTAATGGCGTTGCTGGTGAAGGTTGAATTTACCGCGTCCTGATTGCTGACAACCAGAATGCCGAAGTTGTTGGCGACTGCGCCGGTTTCGGCAGTGATCGTATTGCCGCTGATCGTCGCGCCTGTGGCCTGGTTATATTGCAGCCAGTAAAGGATGCCGCCCGCGTAAGAGTGAATGTCGTTGCCAGTCATCAAGAAGCTGGCCGGGCCGCCCGCGCCGTTGTGATTGTTGATGTGGATGCCAGTCCAGGCTTTGGTCATCTTGTTGTTGGTGACGTTGGCGTAATAGTTATTGCGGATCGAAACAGCATAACCAAAGTCGAAGTTGCCAATGCGGTCAAACCAGTTGGCGGTAACGACGTTGCCTTGTCCAGCGACATCGCCGCGCAATCCGACGAAGACTTTTTTGATGATGTTATTGCTGACGGTCAGATTGCCGACCGTTCCGGTGGGACGAACTCCATAAAAAACGTTGGAGTCATCGCCGCTGGCCAACGGCGCGCCTGTCACTAACGGATCGTCGCCATCAATCGTGAAGCCGTTGATTGTGACATTGGCTGCGGTCACGCCGACGACTGCGGTTTGATTGCCGTTAGTGCTGATGATGGATTCCGGCCCGCGTGTGGCAGAGCCAGCCGTGCCAGCATTCGCGCCTTGCAAGGTCAAAGACTTGGCAATGCTTGGATTTTCCACGTAAGTGCCATCCGCCACGCTGACTATTCCGCCCGGCAGGACGGCGGTAATGCCCGCAGCGATGGTTTGAAAAGGCAAGGCCAGGGTTCCGTCTCCGCCCGGAGCCGCGCTGTCATCCACGTAAACGGTTCCTACACCGCTGCTTGCGCCGGCAAACTGGCCGGAGATGAAAGCATTGCTGTTGGCATTACTCAGACCGCCCAGATTTGGGTAATCGGCTGGATTGCAACTCGCCAGCAGAGCGATGTCCGCTCCTTGATTGGCGGGCGGCCCCCAGGTGTTGCCGGTGAACGTAATCGTCGCGCCATCAACCACCCAGCCTCGAGTGCCGGAAACATTGTTGTTCAGAACAGAAGCGACCGTGCCCGGATTGAAGTAAGCCGGTTGGCGCAGATGTTTGATGGTGTTGTTTTGAATGATGATTCCGGTCAATGCGCCAGCGGCGGTAACCATCGCGCGGCTGACAATCCCGTTGACGCTCCACGGAGTGCCGGGATCAGGCCCTTGAATCAAACAATTCTGCAACTTGAAGTTGTTGGCGCCTGTGTTGATAAAAATCAGTTCGTGAACGCCGGTTACGTCCGTTTTCTGAACTTGCAGATCGGAAATGGTCACGCCTGCTGCGGTAATGTTGAACGCGTTTCCGATTGCTTGGGCAACTTGAACAATTGTTGTTGCACTGCTTGCTCCGGCAATCGTCAAATTGGCTACGTTGACATTAACCGTGCTGGCCAGAACGTAAGTTCCTGCTCCGACACTGATTGTGTCTCCATTTGACGCCGCCGTGATGGCTGCCTGAATTGTTGTGTGGTCACAGCCGGAAGCGCAAACCGTGATTGTAGCCATCTTGGCGCCAGCGCTTCTGGTTCCGATGGTGAAGCTATAAGCAGTGATTAGCGCGATGATGCCGAGAATAGCAACGCTGGTAATGCTGAAAAGCCGAAGGCTTCGCTGATGTGTGCGAGTTTGTGAAAGTAATCTATCAAACATCTGATTCTCCTCAAAAGATTGGCGATCCAATACGAACAGTCCGCAGGCAATGCCTGTCGGCAACATCGTATGGATTACGGGATATCGCTTAGCCTTAGGAGAGTTTGCCCTTAGTTTGCAGAGGTATAGACTGACTCTGAAAAAGCTTGAGTTGTAACTAGAGAAAAAACTGCGTTTTTATGTCCGTCGTCAAGCTGATGCCGGGGAGCTAATGCGCGGACATTTCATTCATTTATGTATTTGAGGCCTGGCGACTTCACTGAAGTTTGGGTAGCAAAAAGGAGTGAGGCGGTTTGTCGTCAGACGGGCGGCATACTACTCGCGTCGCCCTATTTCGTCAAATTGAATAATTATATTTCCAAGCAAAAACGACTTTAACTGTAGGTTAAATGCCAAGAACTACAGCGTTACACAGCATTCCTAAAAATAGCTTACCGCGTCAATAAAAAGCCCCCAGGCTGGAAATTCACCGGCCTGGGGGCTTTTACGATCCGAAGCTTCTGTGCGCCAACAGCTTGGCGGGAAGACAGGGGTCACGTAACTTGCTGCGTTGGTCAATGTCAGCACATACAGGTTATGCCCCTGGTTGAACGCGCCAGCCGAACTACCCGCATTCGGGTTCAACTTGAAGGTTGTTTGCCACATCCTTCCGGCAAGCTTGCTGAGGATCAAAACCATTGAGTATAGTTGCCGCTTAATCAACCAACTGAGCTGAGCAATCGGGCAGGGATTTCCAGTCCAACTCACACAGCATTTTTCAGGAGATAACTTAAATCAATGATTTCGGAAGCCAATTCCGGCACGACGCCGACGGACTCAACCGGAGAAGTCACAACCAAGTCGAACTTTTTGCGCGACACCATCATTCAGGACATTGCCTCTGGCAAACACGGCGGGCGAGTCCAAACCCGTTTCCCTCCCGAACCGAACGGTTATCTGCACATCGGCCACGCCAAAGCCATCTGTCTGGATTTCGGTCTGGCAGCAGAATTCGGCGGCAAAACCAATCTGCGCTTTGATGACACCAACCCGACCAAAGAAGAAACCGAATACGTCGAAGCCATAATGGAAGACGTGCGATGGCTTGGTTTTGAGTGGGATGGGTTGTTTTACGCTTCCGATTATTTCCAGCAGCTTTATGACTGGGCTGTGCAATTGATCAAAGCGGGCAAAGCTTATGTTTGCGACCTGACGGCGGATCAAATCCGTGAACATCGCGGCACACTGACCGAACCCGGCAAGAACAGTCCGTATCGCAATCGCTCCGTTGAAGAAAACCTCGATTTGTTCGAGCGCATGAAAAATGGCGAATTCCCTGACGGTTCGCGCACTCTACGCGCGAAAATTGACATGGCTTCTCCGAATTTGAGCTTCCGCGATCCGGTTATGTACCGCATCCTGCACCAGCATCATCACCGCACTGGCGACGATTGGTGCATTTATCCAATGTACGATTACGCGCACGGCCAGTCTGATTCGATTGAACAGGTCACTCATTCCATCTGCACGCTGGAATTCGACAACAATCGCCACTTGTACAATTGGTTCATCGCAGAGTTGGGCATTTTCCCGTCGCAGCAGTTTGAATTCGACCGGCTGAGCCTGACCTACACCATCATGAGCAAGCGCAAATTGCTCAAACTTGTGCAGGAAAATCTGGTCAACGGTTGGGACGATCCGCGTATGCCTACCCTGTCGGGAATGCGGCGGCGTGGTTACACGCCTGAAGCCATTCGGGATTTCTGCGCCAGCCTGGGAGTTTCAAAAACCAATGGCATTACGCAGCTTCAACAGTTGGAGTATTACGTCCGCCAGGATTTGAACAAACACGCTCAGCGCGTGATGGCTGTGCTGAACCCGCTGAAAGTCGTGCTGACCAATTACCCCGACGATTTGGTCGAAGAGATGGAAGCCGTCAACAATCCTGAAGACGCTTCGGCAGGGACGCGCAAGATTCCATTCTCGAAAGTGCTGTACATCGAACAGGACGATTTCCGCGAAGTGCCGCCACCCAAATATTACCGCCTGTCGCCGGGCAAAGAAGTCCGCTTGCGATACGGTTACATCATCAAATGCGAAAACGTAGTCAAAGATTCCGACGGCAATGTTGTCGAAGTGCATTGCACCTACGACCCGGATTCGCGCAGCGGCGGCGCAACCAGCAATCGCAAAGTCAAAGCGACCATCCATTGGGTTTCCGCCGCGCACGCCGTTGACGCCGAAGTCCGCAACTACGACACGCTGTTCACGAAAGAAAATCCCGACGATGTGGAAGAAGGCCAGGATTTCACTGCCAACCTGAACCCTAACTCACTGGAAGCGCTGACCGGCTGCAAAGTCGAACCGGGTTTGAAAGACGCCGCTCCGGGCACAAGGTATCAGTTTGAACGTCTGGGATATTTTTGCGTAGATTCCGATTCTGCTTCCGGCAAGCTGGTGTTCAACCGAACCATTGGCTTGAAAGACACCTGGGCGAAGATCGAACAGCGCGGAAAGAAATGATAGTGGTCTATTAGGCTTGCGACTTTCCCAAATCACTTGTTGGATAGATTCCGAATCTTTCCGTGCAGGCCTTTTGGTTGAAGGTTCAGGATTGTCTTGATCAATTTCGCCACAATCTTTTTACCT
The DNA here is from genome assembly GCA_017991275.1 of Acidobacteriota bacterium. Taxonomy (GTDB): domain Bacteria; phylum Acidobacteriota; class Blastocatellia; order RBC074; family RBC074; genus RBC074. Next base: position 9,645 of record JAGNMH010000043.1, on the reverse strand, counting down.
CGCAATGGACTGAAATGGCAGTTATTGACGCTCAGGCTGCTTGCCGCAGTTGTTCAACCTTGATGTGTCGGCTGAGCGCATTCGACAGGGTCAAAGTTTCTGCGCCACTCAGGCCTAAATCTTCGAACCCGCCGCGCGCTGCTGTAATGGCTTGTGCAATCACCAGCAAGCCGCGCGGGTCTTCATTCGCTTCGGCGAGCGCAAGCCGCAATAATTCCGCTGCTTCTGTCGCGTCCGCCGCCATACGCACTGTCAGCCATTCGTCAAAATCAATCATTGTTTTGCCCTTTTCTGATACTCACGCCAATTTGTAATCGCCGGGATTCCCGCCGCGCAACCGAGCTATCCTTTTGATGATCCGATGGCGCGCCTGACGGTCGCGCAAATCATTCAACCATTCGTCGAACGGACACGCTCCGCCAAGCGTTTCATATATCAAAACCTGTTTCGGCTGTCCGTCAAACATTGTTTACCATGAGCGAAGTCGCTAGTTTGATAGCTGATTTTGCGGTTCGATTGCACATCCATGCATCCGCGAATCGGATCATAGCTAAATCCGGAGTTGTTTCAAATCGTTGACAGACGGGATTTGTATCAAGACTGGGTTTGTTTCCACCATTCAACTGTTTTCGGCTTATGACAGAAGAGTCCGCTGGATCAGCCAGTAACAACCAGCCAAAGCGATCAGCATGGAAAAGGCCGGCACGTATCGCGGAGTGAATTTTGGCTGCTCGCGCAGTTTCCAAATCAAAGGCAAAATCAGGGTGGCGATGGCGATTTGTCCTAGTTCGACTCCGAAGTTGAATGAAAACAGTGGGACGATTGCTCCGCTGCCCTGACCGCCTATGCCGAGTTCGCGCAACACAGACGCGAAGCCAAAGCCGTGGATCAACCCAAACGCAAAAGTCAGCAGCCAGCGATTTTTGACGTCTCGGCGAAAGATGTTTTCCAGCCCTACGTACACAATCGAAACGGCTATCATTGGCTCGACAATCCACGAAGGCAGATTGACCACGTTGAAAGTCGCCAGCGCCAGAGTAATCGAATGCGCGATGGTAAACGACGTGATGATTTTGGCTGCTTCGCGCAACTTGCTGCCCGCCAGTAGCAGCGCAAACAGGAACGCCAGGTGGTCAAAACCTGTGATGATGTGTTCGATGCCAAGTATAAAAAATTCCTTGAATGATTGCCCGGCTTTGGCGGCTTCGGCCAGAGTGGCTGCCGCTGGTTGGTAACTGATTGATCCCGCCGTCAACATTTTCGAGCCGACAAGCTTTTCTCCGCCAATCAATTCCAGGTACTGCCGATGCCCGCGCGCCAGCCTTTCGATCAGCTTAGATTCGATGATGAATGTTTGCCCTGCCAGTTTGGCGAATGAAAATTTGAAACGAATTCCGTTGCCGTCATCCGGTTCAACGCCATTGATTACTGCCTGAACCGGATGACCGGCCACGGTGACGGCAATGGCTTCGGCGGCCAATAGTTCGAGATGTGGCTTGGCCTGAGCGAATTCGGCTGCGGTAATTTTGCCGTCGCGGTCGGAGTCAATTGGCACAAGAGATTCGATGTCTGCACGAGCAAATGTCAGATGGCCGTTGACTTGGTCGCCTTCCAATTTCAGAACCGCTGCGCTCAGTCCGGGGTCGTGTGCGAATGCGCTGGCAACAGCGGCAATCAGAAAAACCAGAATCAGGCAAAGTGCCGGAACCAGTTTTGCGATTCGATTATTTTTTCCACCGGCAAAGCTCATAACTTCCCTCGAATGAAAATGGTGCCGCAGATAAAAGCAGGTAAACGCAGAGCAGCGTCAGTCTGTTTTTATCTGCGGCGAAGATTGTTATTGACCTACTTGGGCAAGCCCACAATTTTGCGGCCGTTTTGCGGCGTTGATTCGTACGGGAAGACTTTGTTGAAGCCCAACTCGTTTGCGGTCACGCCGTCAACATCGGTGAAGTTAAGCGGATTCACTTTCAGATTGTTCGGGTCTCGCAAATCGCTGGTCAGCGCGATGACGGCAATATCCACCACGTCGTCGCCGAAGCGGCGACCGTTTGGCCAACCACCGGGAACATAGAATTTCCCTGCGGGCAGACCAAGCAACTGACTTGGCAGGCGGAACGGATGACCGGCTGCCCGGCTTTCCTGAACGTCGCCGCCGAAAATGCCCAGACGTGAGAAGCCAGCGTCATCGGGGTTCGTTCCATCAGTCGCTCCGTTACCCGCCAGACGAATCGGGTCGGTTGAAAGATCAACCTTGATCAAGTCGGGAATAAAGATCGCGGCAATGTCAGCGCGATTTTTATCAATCGCCACCGTCTGCCCACCGGCAACCAGAGCATTGATCAACGTCGCCAGCTCAGGGCTTTCGGCGTATTTGCGGAAAAGCGCTCCGTCTGTTGTCGGCAGCGTGCTGCCGTAAGTGTCTTTGTCTTCGATGGCGACAAGGCCTTCGTTGAACAACGGATTGCCTTGACGCGCCACCTGCACCCAGGTTGGACGGCGAATCAGATCAAGAATGCCGCGACCACCTTGGGAGGCAACCGGCATCATCAATCGGCTGGTTGTGGCAAAGACACCGACTGTTTGCTGATCTCCGCCAAGTTCGCTGAGCGGGACGCGCAACGACATCATGTGAATGTTGAATCCGCCCTGCGCATCTACGCCAGGCTTACGAAGTTTGAGCAAATCGAAGATTGATTGAACGTCAGCATAAAAGCCGTCGTCGCGCTGACCGGCAAATGCCGTGTAGCCGTTTGAAAAGTTGAAGATTGATTGTCTGGTGTATTTGTCCAGTTCGGCGCTGGTCGCCACGCCTTTGCGCGCAGAGTTTTCACCGTTGTCGCCGTCGTTATAAAACGGAGTGGCATTGCCCTGATTGTTTGGCGGAACAATACCCGTGCCAATCTGAGTCGTCGTGCCGAAACGGTTGTCAATCTTTGTGACGGTGTAAGTCTGCGTCAGATTCTGGGCGGCGTCGTCAATATTTTGAATCACACCCAGATACGACTGAAGCAGGGTTTTCTGGCTTTTGTATCTGGTCTGAAATTCGAAGCGGTAGGTGACAGTCGGACGACCGGCGGCCATGTCACTGCCCAGCGAAACATGGATTTCATATCGCACGTTTTCATCAAAGTTGTACTTGTTTGGGCCGACTCCGGGATTTTCGTGCGGATACACTCCCAGCGCCAGATTCAACGCCTTGACGCCATTGGCATCAGGTCTGACAAAAGCGTAAACGTCGGTCGTGTTGGCCGAAGGATCACGCGTGATTAATGGCGCATCCATGTGACTGGAAGCGTAAGCCGGGAGCGAAAGGCTTGGCAGCAAAGTCATCGCGGCAACCAAAGCCATCACCGCGCTTTTTTTGAGTAGTCTGGTCATTTCAATTTTCTCCTATTCGGGAAAATAAAGTTTTAGGTTTTGGCTCAGACGCCTGAGCCGTTGTTGGTGGCACCAGACACACAACGACCGTTACGCCCATTCGTCAGGCGGCGGATTGAGTGTGGTTGTCCGGGAAAAAGTTAGAGCTTAAATTGCCGCAGTTGATTGAGTTGATCTCTTTCACTGGGCAACAGAGTTGATTGAATGGCCGAAGCTCGTTTTGCGAATTGGCGTGCTTCGGTTGGTTTGTTGGATTTTGTCGCGATGACGGCGGCGTGCATGAAAAGTCTGGCGTCTTCAGCGCCAATGGCCAGCGCCTGTTGCATCGTTTGCCAGGCTTGGTCGTGATTGCCCGCAACCGATTGCGCCCAGGCCAGCGCGTCCAGAGTAAAAATGTCTCGGCGGTTTTTTAATTCCTCTTCGGTCAGTTTAAGCGCGGTCGCCGATTGTTCGCCGCGCGTAGCCAGATAAACAGCGAAGCTTCGCGGGTCGTCGCTTGCTCCGTGCGCCGTCAAATCAGCCTCGACTTTTTGAGCTTCATCGCGGCGACCGGCTGCCCTCAAAGCGTCGGCCAAAGCCCAGCGATATTCCGGCAAAGGGTTTTGCCTGACGGCGCGTTCCAGCAAAGGCACGGCTTCATTGAATTTGTTTTCAGCCAGCAGGATGCGGCCTTCAGCCAGCAGGGCGGGCGCGTATCCGGGTTGAAGCTCAAAAGCCAATTCGCAACTTGCGGTCGCCTGCTTGAATAAACCAGCTTGCAATTCATACATCGCCAGCTTGCTCCAGGCCCAGGCCGAAGCTTCAGCGTCGCCTGCCCCCGCGCCCTGAGCCGACATTCGCATCAAAACGCGCGCACCTTCCAGATCGCCTTTCAGCCAGTGAATGTGCGCTGCTCTGCTGTAAGCCTGCGGACTCGGCTTCAGTTCCATCATCCGCTGATAAGCCGCGATGGCTTCATCCAGCTTGCCTTGCTCCATAAGCACATCGCCGAGCAAACCGTAATCGAAAGCCATACCGCGCGTTGTCGCCAATTCGCGCGCCAATTTTTCGGCTTCGGCGAAACGATGAAGGCTGTGCAGCACGTGGCCACGTAACAACAACGCAGCCGATTTTGTTGATTTAGCCGATTGGTAATCCTGGGCGTCGCCACCCGGCTGCGATGTTCCTTGTTTCTGTATCGCGGCTTGTTTTACCTCCATACAAGCCGCGCACTGTTCGGCCAATTTGTAATAGCCTGGGTCAAAACTTGCGCGGGCTTTTTCGACATAACTCCAGCCAAGTTTTTCAATCATCGGCAGAGCTTGTTCGTTGTTTTGTCTGGCGCGAATCTTCTGCTGGACAATGCGAATTTCCTCGTCCAGTTTTGCGTTGCCGTCGTGTTCAGCCAGAGCAATTTCGCAAGGCAACAAGGTGTTTGCCGCTGCATCGGTCGAACGACAGGCATTCGTTGCCAGCATTGAAACAGCCAATAGTCCAAAACCAATTAATCGTCGCATAGTCTTTTGCTCCTCTTATGAACAGGGTGGGACAACTGGGGGAAATTGTCCCACCCTGTGTTTCGCCACCACGCCCCACACGCTTACAGTGGCGAAACGACTCAAGCATAAATTGTCGCCGACCTTCTTAACTAAAAATGGGTGAGACAAATGAGGGAGACATTGGCTCACCCCGAATTTCGCTACCGCCCCACAACGATACGGTTGGCGAAACTCTCAAAGCGCGAATCGTCGTTGGCTCCCTTAGCTTCGCGTTTCAAACGCGCGGCACGCGCCGGGTCAGCTACATTCGCCAAAGCTTCTGGCAGCAGGCTGTTCGTCCGTGCCAACGTCAGGGTGTAAGCGCCAACTCGATTCGGCGCGAATGGAGTGGCCACGATTACATAAACGCCGGTGTCAGGCAGCGTAAATGAGATCATTGCGTCCTGACCGCCTCCGCTGTTGTCATCGGCTGCCACGGTTGCTCCGGTATTGCGGTTCAGAATCAGCAGAGAATCGAAAGAAGCCGAACTCATTTTGATTTGAACAGTGTCGCCGCCAATACCTGCGAACCAGTAAGCGTCGAGCAGGTCGCCAGCGGAAGTTTGCAGATCGCCCGTGGCAATTTGTCCGTTGACGGTTGCTCCGTAACCTATGTTTTGCATTGAGTTACCGATAAGTCGCAGCGTGTAACCGCCGACACCGCTGGGATTGTCATCCGCGCTGGTGACGAAGATTACGTATTCGCCGCCTTCCTGGATTGCGGTCAGCAACAAAGCATTGTTATTAACAATGTCGCCATCCCCCAGGCCTCCCAGGTCGTCGTCTGCGGCAACCGGTTTCAGCGTCCCGTCGGCATTGCGCTTGTAAAGCAGCACAGCGGCGTCAAACAGCGTCGAGCGAAGATCAACCGCCAGACTTGTGCCTGCTCCCGCCGTAAAGCTGTAAGCGTCGAAAAAGTAAGTCTGCCCATTTGCGCTTCTTTGGACTTGATCGTTGGGCGTCAACGCGCCACCAATCGTCTGGCCGATAGCTGCGCTCTGGAATGTAATTGCCGGAGCAGCGCCGCCAATTCGCATGGTGGCGGTGTTTGAAACCTGACCATTGACGATGACCTGTATGTTGACCTGACCGGCTCCGGCCAGTTGAGGCGGGATAATCGCGTTGATCTGATCCAGACCTTCCCAACTTCCCTGTTTGCCAGCATAGGCAACAGTCGCGGGAATCCCCTGGATATTAACTTGCACTGACTCGGCCACTCCGTCGGCATCGTTCGGGTTGGATGCCGGAGCGTTGCGCACTCCGGTCAGGAACAAAGCCAGATAAGTCGGCTTTGCCGCCGTTCCCGGATCAACCGCGCGCTCCGTGCCGTCGGCATTAAGCAGAGATTGGAAATTCACGCCGTCGGTGGTGGTTACGGCAGAAGCCGTTCCGCGACCGCTGAAGTTGGTGGTGAAGATGCCCGGCGCGGTGCGGTTGATTGAAACAACTCCGCTGCGAGTTGTGCCGTTGGCGTTGGTCACGGTGATCGTGGCCAGACCATCGGCAATCGAACTGGGAACACGGAAGTTGATTTGAGTGTTGCTGACGAAATACAAACCGGCATCAACGCCGTTGATCGAAACTTTGACTCCGCCGAGCGTGGTCGGCAAAGCAGTTGTTGGGGCGGCAAATACCTGACCATCTTGAGTTTGGAAAACCCCGAACATCGCGGTAATCAGGTCTGGCGCCAGGGTGTCGCCAACAAAACTGGCGGCATTGACGGCTACAAATCCAGCCTGCTGCCCTGACGGAACATAAGTTGTGGCCACGGATACGTCGCGTACGACTTCGTTGACGCCGATGGTTCCGACCGCGGTTGCCGCGCCGCTCAACAGGTTGATGGTGTAAAACTGCGATTGTGTCGCGCCCGCAGCAGTCAACGAGGCGTAACCGACGCCGCTGCAATCAGCTATGTCGAACCCTGCGTCATTCCCCGTGTTGACTCCAAGCGCGCCGACCGTAAACAACTGGCCGGAGTTCGGAGAAACCGGCGAACCTCCGGGAGAACCTTGTCTCACCACGGCATCCAGGTTCGAATCAATCCCAAACAATGTCGTCGAAGGCGTTCCCGCAACGCTGTTGGTATAAGCCACGGCGACAACATTCGGATTGGCGCTGGCATTGGCATCACCAGTGGCAAACGCCAGAGTTCCATCTACTGCGGCCAGAGCGCCATTGTTTGGATTCAGTCGCAAATCCTGATCGGCATCGCTGACCAGTCGAATGCGGTCAGGCACAGGATTGAAATCAAAACCGAAGGCTGTTCCGTTTAGCGCCGGTGTGAATGCCGGGCCGACAGGTGTCGCCACTCCGTTTACAGTGTTGATGGTGTAAATGCGACTGCCGCTGCTGACAGCAAAGAGTTGTCCGCTGGCCGGACGGAAATCAATTCCCAAAATACTTTCGCCCGCGCCCAAACCGGTGATCGTTGCCGTGCTCAGAATCGTTCCGGGTGTCAGGCTGTTGAAACTGACCAGCTTGTTTCCGGCGGTGACGGCAAAGACGGTTTCGGTTCGTATGGCAATGGCTATGTCAACTATGGGCGCGTTGCCGCCAATGCCGCCAATCAGTGTGGCTGCTCCCGAAGCAGTGTTGATCGTGTACAAACCGGAACTTGTGGCTCCCGGCAAAGTCAAAGACGCAAAGGCTGCGCCGGTTTGCGGCGCAATGTCGAAACCGACTTGATCCGTGGTGTTGACGCCCAAAGCGCCAACCGTGGTCATCTGGCCGCCATTCGGAGAATTCGGCGTGCCGCCAATCGAACCTTGCAAAGCCAGCGTGTCCAGGTTCGAGTCAATCACGTATAAAGTCGTCGAAGTCGTACCGGCAAAGCTGTTGGTGTATGCCGCCCCAACTATGTTTGGGTTTGCCGCCGCATTGGCATCGCCCGTTGCGTAAACCAGATTTGTATCAACTGCGGCGAGCGCGCCGTTGTTGGGATTCAGCCGCAAATTTTGTTCGCTGTCGCTGACTGCTCGAATGCGGTCGGGAACCGGGTTGAAGTCGAAGCCGAACGAATTGCCGACAAGCGCCGGATTGAATGGAGCAGCTCCGACTGGCGTGGCCTGGGCCGTTGTTGTGTTGATCGTATAAATGCGGCTGGTGTTGGTCATTGCAAACAACTGACCGGTCGCCGGGCGGAAATCTATTCCAACGACTGATTCCCCGCCTTGCAATCCTGTGATGGTGCGCGGGACGACTGTGCCGGGTATGCCGCTGTTGAAGCTCAAAAGTTGGTTGTTTGTGTTGACGGCGTAAATAGTTTCGACCCGCGTGACAATCGCGATGTCGCGCACAATGTCAGTTCCGCCAATCGCGCCGATCATGGTTGATGCGCCGGTCGTCAGATTAATTGAATAAAGCGCCGAAGTCGTCGCTCCCTGTGGAGTCAACGAAGCCAGCGCAACATCACCAGGCGCGGAAATGTCGAAGCCGACTTGATCTGTAGTGTTTACTCCCAGAGCGCCCACGGTGAACAACTGGCCTGTATTGGGGGAAACCGGCGAAGAGTTGAGAGAACCCTGCCTGACCAAAACATCCAGATTGGAATCAATGCCATAAAGAGTAGTAATTGTTGAGCCGTTGAAGCTGGCTGTGTAGGCGGAACCCACGACATTTGGGTTGGCGTTGGCGTTGGCGTCTCCTGCGGCGTAAGCAAGATTGCCGTCGGTTGCTACTACTGCGCCTGTGTCGGGGTGCAGACGAAGGTCTTGATCGGCATCGCTGACCAGACGAATGCGGTCAACCGTTGGATTGAAATCAACTCCGAATGAGCTTCCTGTTAAGGCAGGCGAGAAAGCAGCGCCGCCAATGGCAGTCACAGCCCCGGTTGAAGTGTTGATAGTGTAAATGCGGCTGGCGTTGCTGATGGCATACAACTGTCCTGTGCGCGGGCGAAAATCAATGCCGGTGAGCGTTTCTGCCTGGGGGAGACCTGTTATTGCGACTGTGCGAATAATCGCTCCAGGAGTAATGCTGTTAAAACTGATGAGATTGTTTCCGGCAGTCACAGCATAAACCGTTCCTTCCAGTTCGGAAATCGGCGAAAGCCCGTTGGCTTCTGTTGTTCGGATAAAGTAACCGCCGAGCGAGAACATCGGCAAAGCCAGTAATCCAGCCAGAATCATTACGATTGTAGATTTGAATAGTGGGTTGTGGCGTTTCATCTTCGTCATTGGGCAGACCTCCTCTGTCAGAGCAATTAAGCTCCGGTCGTTGATTGAGATGTTGGATAGTCGTAGACAGGTAAGCCGAAGCGCCTGACCTTTGCAGACGCAACATTGCCTCCCTCTTTCTCCCGATTTTTTTAGTGTTAGTAATAACCGTCACACACTATTCGTAACGAGAGGGCAAATCGGTTTTATGGTTTGCAAACTTTTTTTGTAATTGGTCGAAACATCGGCTGACAAGAAGATTGGCTGAAATAGCGTTGATGGTAAGAATTGGAATGAGGTATTTGAAGCCTGTGCAAATTAAACTTGAATTGAATCAACAGTTTCACGCCAAGCCGCAAAGCCGCAAAGAGAAGAAGGAATGTGCTGCAATTCACCACAAGCACTTCCCCCTCCCTTTATGACTTTGCGTCTTAGCGGCTTGGCGTGAGATTCCAAGCAATTTGCTCGTTGGGAGCCCCGGACTCATTGCTCAATCAGTCTGTAACTGACGAACGCTAATTGTTTGCTGTCCGGCGACCACGAAGGAACATTCATGGTTCCCTGCCCGCCGAAGAGTTTTGCCAGCACCTGAG
>JAGNMH010000630.1 GCA_017991275.1 Acidobacteriota bacterium | reverse complement strand
GCCGCGCTTTTGGTCGGTTCGGTGACAGGAGGTTTTGGCGGGTTGGGATTGATGGCAGTTTCGATTTTGATCATTCTGTTCTGGCAGCGGCTGTCGGCAGAATTCCGAAAACTCTTCTTCGACAAAACCGACTCGTGGGACTTTCGCGCAACGCCGCAGCCCAAAGTCGTCGCCTCTCTACCGCCGGAACAAAGTCCGGCGGTAGAAACCAACCGAGTCAGGCAGCAAGATTCGCCTGAACCTGTCAGCGTCATCGAAGGAACTACGCAAACGCTCAATATCCGGCACATCCCAGACGGCTCTTGATTTCAACCAAATCAAAGCCCGCCTTCGTTATCCAGTCGGATCAGCAACAGAATCAGCAGCACAGTTCCAATTGCTGCAACCACTCCAATCGTCACCCAGGCTCCAGTGCTCAGGTTTTTGCCGGACATTTTGGCGACCGCCGGGTAAGTCACGGTTGTCGCCGCGTTGGTTTTCAAATCGGCGACGACAAAAGATTCCTCCCCGGCTTCGGCGATGTAACCTTCCAGTTTGGTTTTGTCTTTCAGCTTCAGCGAAACGCGCGTGTCGGTTCCGACGCCGAGCTTGGCGACGGCGGCTTTGACTTTGGCGGCGCGCGCGGCGTCTTTTTCGGCGCTGGTCGCCGCCAGAGCCGTCATCGCTCCGCCGACATAAACCATCGTGAAAACCAGAAACATTGAGATTGTCTTTTTCAGCATAAGTTTTGTCCTTTCGTCGTTGGTTGATCGAATTTCAATATCTACTGGTTATTGTTTTTCTGACGCTGAGCTTTGATGCGAGCCATCGTTTCGGGATCGCGCCGCCATTCCAGGCCAAGCTCTTCGGACTTCTTCGCCGCTTCGGGATGCAGGTAAGTGCCGCGCTCGTTTTCAGGTTTGAGTTCTTCGGTGGGAATGCGGTTTTGATTGGCCCACGGGTCTTGGCGAATGCCGGTGACTTGCCACGAAACTTCTACGCCGGGTTCGCTGGTGCGGATGGCGAAACGGTTGCCATTGACCTTTTCGGCAACGATGGCCTGGGCGAATGTGCCGATGACCGTCAGTTGATAGCGGAAATCGCGGTTCAATGTTTCAAACCATTCAGGCAATTCCACGACGGCTACGCCGTTTTCGTCGGTGACGATGTTGCCATTATAGATGTTCAACATATCAGGCGATTCGACGAAGGAGTGGTAAAGGTATTTGTTTTCAGGGTCGAGTGGATGGTCAATCTTGAACGAACCGCCGCCTTTCGACAGTGTGCCGCTGACCGAAACATTGCCGGTAAAACGTCCGGCAAAAGCTCCGCCCGTCACTCCAATCCCACGAATAGCTGCGTGAGCGGTGTTGCTGCTGTTGCTGACGCCATTGATTCCGTGATTGCTGGTGCTGCTGGCGGAAATGGCGTAGTTGGTGGAGCTGCTGGTAAAAATGCCGTAACCGCTGGTGCTGTTGGCGGTTAGCGCGTTGCCGCTGACGCTGTTGGCATTGACGCCGATTCCGCTCTGGCTGACACCTTCAATCCCTCGCCCGCTGCTGGTGTTGACCGCTCGAAAAGTCGCGCCTGATCCGGTCAACGCGGATTGCATCAGTACTTTGATCGTTGAAATTGGCGTCGTGCCAATGCTGACGTTTCCCGCAGCGTCTTCGGTAATTCCAGAATTGCCAACAGTGTTCGTTCCCGTCCATTTAGTGATTTTGTTAGCCGTGCCGCTGCCGGTAACTGTTTGCCCAAATGCCGCTCCAAAGCCAAAGACAACGACGATGGCCAGAGCCATGGCTCTGGCCGCAAAACGATTTTTCTCTAAGTTCATGTGGTTTCCTCCGAAAAAGTTTTTGCCCTGCGTGCGGGATGAAGTACATTGCCGGTCGAATCTCCCTCCATTTCCGCTGTTCAAACAATGAACTTGCCAAACGGCAAGCGATATTGGCATCGCCACGAAAAAATCTAATAACTGAGGAAACTATGCTGCGATCAAAAACCGGGTTGGGAGTTTTGATTGGGATATGGCTGGTTCTGACGCTGGCCGTTCAAGCGCAACAACCGCCAAAAAATGTCGAAGAGTTAGTGACGGCTTTGCTGGCGGCGAAATCCGAACCGGAGCGCGCTGCGTTGATGGAAGCCAACCCGGAACTGGCGACGATCAAGCTGGCTGATGTGATGACTGTCAATGGCAGGTCTCTGGCCGAGAAAAGCAATTTTGCCGAAGCAACTTTGGCGTTTGATCTGGCTCGACAAATTGCCGAGCGGCACGGCGACATCACACGGCAGGTCGCAGCAATCAATGGAATCGGCAACGTCCAGGCGGCGCAAGGCGAAATCACCACCGCACTGCCCACATATCAACAGTCATTGAAACTAGCCGAAAGCTCCGGTGACACCAAATTGATCGCCTCTGTGCAAAACAATCTGTGCAGCGTCAATCAACGGTTGGGCAATTTTGACCGCGCGTTGGAACATTGCCGCCAGAGCTTGAAGTTGGCCGAAGCTGCGGCAAACCGTGTGACTGTGGGAAATATACTGAACAATTTGGGGATCATTTCCCGTCAGCAAGGCGAACTGAATCAGGCGTTGGAGTATTACCACCGCAGCCTGGCCATCAAAGAATCGCTGGGCGACAAAGCAGGCGTCGCCAGATTGCTGAACAACATCGGAGTGGCATATCGCGCGATGGGAAACGAAACCGCTGCGCTGCGCCATTACCAACAAAGCCTGTCCATCGCCGAAGAAATCGGCAACCGCGCGGGCGCGGCTCAAACGATGGCGAACATTGCGATGGTTCAGCGGGCCTTGGGCAATTACAAACTGGCGCTGGATTATTGCCAGCGCGGTTTGACGCTCAGCGAAGCCGTCGGCGACAAAGCGAATGTCAGTTTTTTGCTGGAAGAATTGGGCAAGCTCTACACCCAGGAAGGCGATTACCAGCGCGCGATGGATGTATACCGAAAGAGTCTGTCGTTGGCTGAAGCCTCCGGCCAGAAACTGGAAATCGCCATTCGGTTACTGGCTGTTGGCGGCGCGTTCCGCCGACTTGGCGACGAAACCGCCGCGATTGAGGATTTTCGTCGCGGTATTGAATTGGCCGAATCCATTGGCGCGCCGTACACCGCCAGAGCGGGTTTGCACAGTCTGGCGCACCTGTATCTTCATCAAGGCAAATTTGCCGAAGCGTTGGAAATCGGCGAACGATCAATCGCGCTGGCCCGGCAAATCAATAACCAAGCCGGATTGTGGGGATCGTTGGTGGTTTCAGGCGCGGCGTTGCGCCAATTGAAACAGCCTGAAAAGGCTCGGCAGTATTTTGAAGAAGCCATTCGTATTTCGGAAAGTTCGCGCGCGGAACTGGCCGCCGGAGCGCGTGAACAAGCGCATGTTCATGGAAATTACTTCGACGCTTACATCAACATGGTGATGTTGATGGCCGAAGCTGGTCGCGCTGAAGGTTCGTTGAATTTTGCCGAGCGCGCCAAAGCCCGCGTGCTGCTGGATGCGCTGACGACTGGCAAAGCCGACATCTCAAAAGCCATGACCGACGACGAACGGCGACAGGAACGACGATTCAAAGACGAACTGACGAATGCCAATTCGCGTTTGTCGCGCGCCGCTCAAACCAGCAAACCTAATCCACAACAACTCGCTGACCTGAAAACCAAACTGGAAAAAGCTCGACTGGATTACGAAAGTTTTCAAAGCCAGTTGTACGCCGCGCATCCCGAATTGCGCGCCAAACGCGGCGAGGCTCCGATCATCAAATCCGAAGAATTGGCCGCGATGGTTGACGACAAAACTGCGCTGTTGGAATTTGCCGTTGCCGGACAAGCGTCGTATTTGTTCGTCATTACTAAAGCCACTGGAAAAACTCAGCCGGAAATTCGCTTGTACACACTGCCGGTCAAGCAGGATGAATTGGCCAGACAGGCTGCCGCGTTTCGTCAGCAATTGGCCAAATTGGATCTAGGCTTTCGCGCTTCGGCCACGCAGTTGTACGCGAC
>JAGNMH010000629.1 GCA_017991275.1 Acidobacteriota bacterium | reverse complement strand
TGCCTGGGCCTGACGCTTCGCGCTTACCGACTCAAGTGCCCGGACAGTATTTGCTGCTGCTGCGAATCGAAGCTTCGGATGACGGATTGAACATGTCCGATTTGTCCGCAGTTGGCGCAGGTCGCGTCACGATCAGCAGCGGAGCCGCCGCCGGATTTCCGCTGCCTGTGTTGCGATACGTCGTCGGCGGAAGCGACAACACCCAAGACGTAGCCGCCCCCGGAGAATTCTTGCCACTGCTGCCGAAAGACGGTACAACGCTGGCTGCAAATCAGATTGCGGAATTCGTGTGGTCAGAAAACCCGCAAGCCAAACTTTACAGACTGGAAATCGAAGACGACAACGGCAAGCTGATTCATTCAGCAGTACTGAAATCGTCCGTGCGAATTTACCGCGCGCCTTCGTGGCTGAAGGCTAAAGCCGGAGATTCCAATTTACGCTGGCGAGTCATCGCACTGGATCAACAAGGCAAAACCGTCGGCGGCACTTCGCGGCGCAGCTTCAGATTTGCTCGGTGAGCGATTGCGGCAAGTGGCTGGTTCAAAATAATCAATCATGCAGATCAAACTCGATGATTTGTCCGGCTCGGAAGTTCTAGCCTTGCTGGAAGAACACTTGAAAAACATGCACGAGCTTTCTCCGCCGGAGAGCGTGCATGCCTTGGACATTGCCAAATTGCAGCAGCCTGACATTGCTTTTTGGACGGTGTGGGAAGGCGGCGAGTTACTTGGTTGCGGCGCGTTGAAAGAACTTGATCCGACGCACGGCGAAGTGAAATCCATGCGGACATCGCTGGCTCACCGCCGCAAAGGCGTTGCGCGCGCCATGCTTGAACACATCATCCACGAAGCGAAGCTCCGTTCGTACCATCGCCTGAGTCTGGAAACCGGTTCGATGAGAGCCTTTGAACCGGCGCAGCGGCTGTATGCGAATTTTGGGTTCACATACTGCCCGCCGTTTGCAGATTACGAAGAAGATCCGAACAGCGTGTTTATGACGAAAGAATTGTAGTCGGGCAGTTACCCACGAAGTAACATGAAGAAGACACGGGGAAATTTTAGACAGGATTTTCAGGATTCAGCAGGATGAAAAATTGAGCGGAATCGAATTGAAATCAATCCTGTGCAATCTTGTAAATCCTGTCTACTTCTTAGTGTGGCTTCGTGGAAGAGCCTGTTTTGATTTGGAGGATGAATGTTTGATTACGTGATCGTTGGCGCAGGAGCAGCCGGTTGCGTGTTGGCGAATCGTTTGACCGAAGATTTATCGGTCAAAGTTCTGTTGCTGGAAGCAGGCGGCGCGGACAAGAAGCAGGAAATTCAAATTCCTGCTGCGTTCAACAAGTTGTTCAAATCCGAATGCGATTGGGCTTACTTCACCGAACCGCTTCAGCACATGAACAACCGCCAGATGTACTGGCCGCGAGGCAAGGTGCTGGGTGGTTCGACTTCGATCAACGCGATGGTTTACAGCCGAGCCAATCGCGCCGACCACGACGCCTGGCAAATTGAAGGTTGGAGTTACGCCGACATCCTGCCTTACTACAAAAAATCCGAACACAACGAGCGGGGCGCAAACGAATTTCACGGCGTAGACGGTGAATTGAATGTCGCCGATCAACGTTCGGTTAACCCGCTGACGCATCTGTTTCTGGAAGCCGCACAGGGTTGTGGCTTGAAGCGCAACGACGACGTGAACGGCGCTTCTCAGGAAGGCGTTGGGCTGTTGCAAGTAACTCAGAAAGGCGGCAAACGCCACAGCGCAGCCGTTGCTTTTTTGAAGCCCGCGCTGTCGCGCCCTAACTTGACAGTGAAAACCGGCGCGCAAGTTACTCGATTGCTATTCGATGGTAACAAAGCCGTCGGCGTTGAGTTTGTGCAAGACGGCAAATTGGAAACTGCTCGCGTCAATCGCGAAGTGCTTCTATCCGGCGGAGCTATCAATTCGCCGCAAACTCTGATGCTGTCGGGCATTGGCCCCGCCGATCATCTGCGAGCAATGGGCATTCCCGTCGTCGCCGACCTGCCCGGCGTAGGCCAAAACCTGCACGACCATTTGCTGATCGGCGTTGAGTACCAATGCAACGAACCCATAGGTCTGCACAAAGCCGATAACTTCAAAAACATTCTTCGTTACCTGTTGTTCAAACAAGGGCCGCTGACTTCCAATGTCGCCGAAGCCGCAGCTTTTCTCAGCATCAATGGCTCCGCGATTCCAAGCATCGAACTGGTTTTCGCCCCGGTGTTTTATATGGACAACGGATTTGCCAATCCTGACCTGCATGGATTTTCAATCGGCATCGCTCTGCAAAAGCCTGAAAGTGTCGGCCACATCAAACTGAAATCAACAGACCCGCTGGCGGCTCCGGCAATTCAACCGAACTACCTGGCAGCGGAAAATGACGTGGCCGTTTGCGTCGAAGCTATGAAGCTTTCGCGCGAGATTTTGAATTCGAAACAATTCGACCGTTTTCGCGGCAAAGAATGGTGGCCGGGCGATGCCGCGAAAACCGACAGCGACTTTGCCGCTCACATTCGCCAAACCGCCGACACGATTTATCACCCGATTGGAACCTGTAAGATGGGCGTTGATGGAATGGCAGTGGTTGATCCGCAATTGCGAGTTCGCGGTGTCGAAGGTTTGCGCGTGGTGGATGCTTCGGTTATCCCGCTTCAGATCACCGGCCACACGCAAGCGCCGACGTTGGTGATTGCCGAAAAAGCCGCCGACCTGATCAAACAAGCCGCCTGAAGTCTCAACCACTTCAAGAAAATGTTTGACAGAATAAAATAATGGGAATAATTTGTGGGTGTCTTCATAAAAGTCTACCTAAGGACCCATATAACTTGTCGATTTGTCGATTATCGTATGTCTAGGTCAGGATGACGCGGTGGAATAAGCCTATATTTAGAGAAAGCCGTGATCTGCCATGATCTATTGAATTTGCAGGTTCCTAAATCGAACTAAACAGGATTGAGATGTTCTTTTAGACAGGACTTGCAGGATGTTTCAAAGTCACCAAAAGAATGTTGCTGCGCGGCTAATCATAATTTGAAAATCCCACCCGTCCTGTCTATAAGTTCTCTCTACTGATTACCTTCATTTACCATCAGTCCCAACCATATGAGAGTAAATCTATGTTTTCAATTAAAGGCATGAGCTTAAAGCAAAAATTTTACAGTGTTGCTATCGTCGCAGTTATTAGCATGCTGTCAATTAGTATTTTTGCAAATGTAATTCAGAAGGCTGCTAATCCTTCATCGATTCAGGAGGAGAGGAGTTACCAAATATATGAAGGTAATGTCCCCAAAGAAGCAATTGAATTTGTAGAGGTGAAGAATCTTCAGTCTAGTTTATTTCCTGAAGATTTTGAGATAAAGATAAAGAACATCGGAAAAAAACCAATATATGGTGTATTCGTAGTTATTAGCTTTCCGAATGCTAGGGTCAATGGGCGCGCATTAGGCTACGATATGTACTATGGTGATGAAATGTTGGGGAACGTTAATACCCTAGCCAAACCGACAGATAGCTCAATCCAAGTTGGGGAAATTGGAACCCTCAAGATGAGCGCAGCTTCTGCTAAGGCGTTCAAAAAAGCAATTGAACAGGGAATCAGAGCTGTTTCAAGCACGTATAAGATGTTGATAATTTTGCAGACTATTAATTACGGTGATGGTACTGGTTATATCTGTCGTGATCCGTATCCGGGTAAAAGAAAAATAAGTAGTGTTAGTAGTAAGAGCCAATTTCTATTTAGCGATAGATTTGTTGGAGCAAGTAGAATTACGGCTCTAAGCCTATTGGAAATGAGAGAAAGCGTAAATTCCTTAACTTCTTGTCAGACGGAGTGTGACTATTATCATTCGGAAGCAATATTTTAATGTTGCTATACGCCTAAGCAGTATATTTGGAAAGCTGGACCTGGTGGGGATCCTAAAAGATATTGCGAATTGGGAATAGAGTGTTGGGATGAGGAAGGATATGGGCCTTACTATTGTTATCAAG
>JAGNMH010000042.1 GCA_017991275.1 Acidobacteriota bacterium | reverse complement strand
ACCTTGTTTGGGGTCGCCAGCCAAAACTCCAACCGCGTAACCATTCAATCGCGCCAAGCCCGTCACTAAAGGCCGTCCGTAAAACTTGCCGATTTCAAAAAACGAATCACGGTCTAAAACCAAATCCAGAATCCGCCGCACTTCATAAGCCAAACGCCTGTCGCGCGGAATGATCGAGATCAATTCTTCTTCGCTTCGCGCCGGATCGTCGTCGCTTTCCACTCGCGGAGGAATCTGCCAAACATTCTGCGGCAGATAAGAAAGAAAGCGGCGAATTTCGGCAAAGGCTTCGTCTTCGGATTCGACTTCGTTGTCCACGCAACCGCTGCCGTGAGCGTGAATGTCAGAACCACCGAGTTCTTCTTTCGTCACGTTCTCGCCGACTCCGCGTATAACAACCGGCGGCCCAGCGACGAACAATTGGCTGACGCCTTTGACCATGACCGAAAAATGCGAATTCACAACGCGCACTGCTCCAAGTCCAGCGCACGGCCCAAGTGCAGCGGCCACCACAGGGATTTCTGACAAGGAAGCCACGACAATGTCCCAGCCTGGATTCGCCGGAACATACGTTCGGCCCATCGTTTCCAGCATCTTGACGCTGCCGCCTCCACCTGTGCCGTCAACCAATCGAACCAACGGCAGTTTCAGTTCACGCGCCATTCGTTCGGAGTAAGTCATCTTGTGACCGATGGCTGCGTCGGCGGCTCCACCGCGAACAGTGAAATCATCGCCGCCAACCACAACTCGACGATTGTTGATTCGCCCCAAACCGCAAACGAAGTTCGACGGCATGAATTCGATCAACTCGCCGTCAACATAAGCCGCTTTGCCTGCCAGCGCGCCTGTTTCGTGAAACGATCCATCATCCAGCAAACGGTCAATTCGTCCGCGCACGGTCAATCTGCCGTTGGAGAGTTGGCGCGCAACGTTTGCTTCACCACCCATTTGTTTTGCCAGTTCGACGCGGCGTTTGATTTCGTCAATTTCGGGTTGCCAACTCAAGTTTAATCTCCATTTTTTTGCGTGTTTTGATTCGGGCGGTTAGACTTACCGAGCGGTCGGCAACCTGTCAAGCTTGCTGATATAGTTTTCAAACAAGCTGGCTCAAACAAATAAACCCATTAAACAAATCAATCATAATGGTCAAGACAATTGACGAAGTAATCGCCCAACTCACTGCAATTATTGAAGATGCCATCCGACGCCCAAGCCGACTTGGTTATTTCGCGGCGCTCTATCGCAAAGTTACGATCCGCGTTAAGGAAGGAATCCAGCAAGGTCGTTTTCAAAACGGCGAACGAATGGAGAGGTTGGATGTGAATTTCGCTAACCGCTACTTGACAGCTTACGAACAACACAAACAAGGATTGCAGCCAAGTGAATCTTGGCAGTTGTCATTTGAATCTGCGGAAAAATGGCGTCCGTTGATTCTTCAGGATTTACTGATAGGTATTAACGCGCACATCAATCTGGATTTGGGAATTGCGGCTCAGGGGACTTGCCCAGGTGATGAACTGCCATCACTCAAGCAAGATTTTGAAACGATAAACACGATACTGGCTGAGTTGGTTCAGCCAGTACAGAATGAAATCGGCGATGTTTCGCCCTGGATAAGGTTCCTGGAAAAGATTGACCCCAGCGCCAACGACGCAATCATCAATTTCAGCATGCGGGTTGCGCGCAATTCAGCCTGGAATTTTGCGCTGAGATTGAACTCGCTCGATGCCGAAGAGCGCTCAGGCGCTATCCAAAAACGCGACCACGAAATTGCAGAGCTTGGCCGGCTTGTCATTTATCCGCCAGGGGTCTTTTTCAAGATCGGCTTGTTTGGCATTCGATTGCGCGAAAGCAACGACATACCGCAAGTAATTGAAATTCTCAGTTGAGAAAAACAAAACGGCGAAGCTGGATAAATCCCAAACTTCGCCGTTTTTGAAAACCGCCAGCTTCAAAGCTTACTTGCTTGCTTTGTAGTTCTTTAGATAGGCCGCTGGGTTCTTTTTTATTGTTTCAACACAGCCATCACAGCAGACATAAAACGTCTGGCCATCAACTTCGTGCTTCAACTTCTTATCAACAGCTTCGCCGGTCACTGGGCAGGTTTCGAGGCCGTCGCCTTTACCCAAAAACTTTGTTTCGGTTCCGGCTGATTTGTCCTGAGCCATTGCGTGATGATCATGTTCGGCCCCGGCTTTCTCTTTGGCAGGCATCGCGTGGTGGTCGCCGTGTTCAGTAGGCTTGGCTCCTTTGATTGCCGTCAATTGTTCCTTGTGAGTTTTCTTGACGTACATCGCCGGAGATTTTTTGGCCTCGGCCAGGCAATCTGCACAGCAGAAATAAACCGTGCGTCCAAACATCTGGGCTTTATGATCTTTGCTGGAGATCGGTTCGCCACTTACCGGGCAGGTTTCGACACCGTCGCCCTTGCCTTGAAATTCAACTTTGGCGCTTTTCCCTTTAGCCGCAGTTTGCTTGTTATCGTGTTTTTTATCGTGAGCGCCATGAGCAGCGGCTGAAACCACCAGAGCACAGGCAATCGTCAATGCAAAGAGTATCTTCTTCATATTCATAATAATATTCATCCTTTCCCAAACTTATTGGTGTTAAGTGAGTAAATGTAACATTTGAAAACGAGCGCCATAATAACTTAAACAGCCATTCTCGCTTTGTAATCAACCAAACAGTTTGCCGAAGTAATGCGGCATCGCTTTCCGCCACCACGGCCAGTCGTGATTAACGTCATTCCCCCAGACATCCAGCCAATGCGGAATGCCTTTGCTGTTCAAAATGTTCGATAGGGCGCGCGAACGGTCTGGAGCTTCGTATGCCCCTTGCCCGGAAAACAGGATGATCTGTTTGCCACCATTGCGCAGAATTGGCAGATGATAATCGTCATTCAGATGGGATAGGTAATCAACCGGGTTATGAAAATAAACGCTTTCGTTGTAGTAACCATCCATGTAGCTGCGAATATCGTAACTACCACTCATCGCAATCACGCCGCCAAACAAATCGGGGTGACGAAAAAAAGTGTTCGCCGCCAGATATGCTCCCAAACTGATTCCGGCGACAAGTGGTTTGACGTCGCCTTTACAATCCTGACGAATCAGAGGCAAAACTTCGTTAACAATATAACTGTCATAACGATTCAGCCATTCAACCTTTTCCTGTGGAGCAGCGTTGTTATTCAACAATGCCAACCGATTGACGCTGTTGATCGAATAAGCCTTTGCCTTGCCGTTATCCAGCCAGGGTTTGATGGAGTCAATCAGGCGAAACCGTTCGTATTCCAAAAAATCCGCAGCCGCAGTCGGCAGCATCAAAATCGGCGGCCCGTAATGCCCATAAGCCACAAGTGGCATTTCCTGAAACAGTCTTTCGCTGTACCAACCCGTGATGTCACGTCGCATCATCTGAAATCTCCCGATAATCTTTCTCTGGTGATGGCAGCTTTGGAACCGCTTGTCTGCCTGTGAATGAAACTGGATTCTAAGTGGCTCTGGTGAGGCCGTCAACTTCGCTTTCTTTTTGGGCGCTATCGGAATGTGTGCAGGCAAAGTAGCTCCAGAGACGCCCCTCGGTTGTAGCTCCGCCACCAGTAATTATGTCTCAAACTTCGCCCGGGGACTCAGCTTGACAACCAGTCATGTCTGAATGGATTCTCTCCATCAACCCGCGCTATCCGCCTTTATTATTTCGAAGGTTCAAAGATCAAAATTGGATAAAGCAGGACCTGATCTCTGCTTTACCAGTCGCAGAAATTACTGACTGAAACTCCACATCAGGCAAAATTCAAATTGACAAGCGACTTGTCATAATGACAGACTGCTTGTCGCTGGCACAAAATATAATGAACAAAGAAAAGAATCTTTCTTCCGCCCGTAAAGCAAAAGAATTTGAAAAAGCAGAGTCCGCATTCAACTTATTGATCAACGAAACTGCGTCGCTCTTTCACCGTCTGAAAATCGTAGCTGATGAAGTTCACCAGCAGGGTGAAATGTCCGGCGCGTTGAGAAGCATTCTGCGCAACTTGAGCAGGCCTGGTAAGCACACCGTACCGCAGATGGCTCGTGAACGTGCGGTTTCCAGGCAGCATGTACAAATACTGATCAATCAATTGGCTGACGAAGGCTTCGTTGAATTCGTAGAAAACCCCGCCCATAAACGCTCTGCGTTTGTCCGCTTGACTTCACAGGGCAAAAAGGCCGTTGAGGCCATGAATCGTCGCGAAGAAAGCCTGCTGTCAAAAAGCAGTGTTGGAACGACGGACAAGAAGATGCGCGAAGCGGCGGAAACTTTGAGTCGGGTTCGTTCCTTCTTCGAAAGCGACGAGTGGAAACGGCTGCTGAAAAACCAAAAGTAATTGCCAGTGCTCTGCAATATGCGAGCATCACGGCGCTCCACGGAGGGATAAATGAATTCGCAGGCCAATTTCTCGCAACCTTTTGTTCAGCCTTCTCACTCACCTTGCCAATCTCATGGCAAATTCCAGGGGTGGAAAGCTCAGTTCGCTTGTCCGCAAGGAAAACTAGGCTGGCTGGCCGGCCAGTTGATGGCGATCAAAAATTCAGGGATGAATCGCTTTGCCGTAGAAATTCTTGACGTTCAGCCTGAAGATCAGGTGCTGGAAATTGGCTTTGGCCATGGCCAGGCAATTCAGATGATTGCGACACTCGCAAAAAGTGGTTTCACAGCCGGAATTGATATTTCAAATGTCATGGTTCGACAAGCAGCCAAGCGCAATAAAAAATTGATCGAATCAGGCCATGTTGAATTGAGCCAGGCAAGTGTTGCCGACATCCCATACGAATTTGGGCGATTCGATAAAATCCTGGCAGTGAACAATTACCAGCTCTGGCCAAATGCTGAACACAATCTGACAGAAATTCGGCGTGTTCTGAATAAAAACGGATTTCTGATTTTATGTTTACGAATGAAGGAGCCGAATAAAGCTTTTCAGTTGGCTCCCGGCTTCACCGAGCAAGAAGTTGAAGAAACAATGGGCTTACTACGTTGGGTAGGTTTCCGTCAGGTCCAGGTTGTTAAACGACGTGCTGGCAGTATTGCAAGCTGCTTAATCGCCCAGAAATAAACCACCAACCAATTGAAATGCTCTGGAATCGGCTGGTGTGTTTTGAAGCATGCCAGCCGATTTTATTATTTGATAGGCATTCGCACTTTGACTGTAGTCCCGCATCCCTTCTCACTCGCCACGGTTACGCTTCCCCCCATAATCAGCGCGCGCTCACGCATGCCAAGCAAGCCCAGCGACTTCGGACTGCAAGCCTGCCCTTCTGACATGCCAATCCCATTGTCAGCGACCATCAATCGAATTTCCCCGCCAGTTTTCGTCATTTCTACCTTAACCAAGTCAGCCTTTGCGTGACGAGTAATGTTCGTCAGGATTTCCTGTAGGATCCGAAACAACGCAGTGGCTGTTTCTCGCGGCAAATGTTTTGGGTCCTGGCAAAGTTTGCTGAAACAAGTAATGCCATTACGCCGCTCGAACTCGCGGACTTGCCAGTCAATCGCCGCACGTAATCCAAAAGCGTCAAGCACCCCGGGGCGCAAATCGGTGGCG
Organism: Acidobacteriota bacterium; assembly: GCA_017991275.1. Lineage (GTDB taxonomy): Bacteria > Acidobacteriota > Blastocatellia > RBC074 > RBC074 > RBC074. Next base: position 9,440 of record JAGNMH010000042.1, on the reverse strand, counting down.
ATGTTGCGAACTGTTTGGATTGTCTCTTCCAAAAGCTGGGCGATTTCGCCAAGCTTTGGCTCCATTTCCTGACGCAGATTTTCTTCCTTCATGCGCGCCATTCTTTTTTCCAACCAGGAAAAGTCCAGCTTGAGACCGGTCATCATTTGTCCAAGGTTATCGTGAATCTCCCGTGCAAGGTGGGCACGCTCTTCTTCGCGCACCGTTTCAAGCCGTGCCAAAAGCGAGCGCGACTGTGCGTACACCTGCTGTAGCTCCTGTTCAGTCAGCTTTCGCTCGGTAATGTCCAGAACTATGGCCTCCAACAATGGCTCACCGTCAGAAGCTGGGTAGAAGATTGAGGCATTAATCAAAGCCCAAATTGTAGAACCATCCAACCGCTTCATTTTGACTTCCCAATTTTGCAACCTCCCCTTCTCAATTAACTTGTTGATTAGTAGTTGCCGATCAACCAGGTCAAAGAAAAGGTTGGACTCGAGTGCAACGAAAAACTCCTCTCGCGAACTGCAACCAAACATCCGAGTTATAGCGTCATTCCATTCAATCAACTCCCCATTAGCTTTAAGCCGTGTAATCCCGGCAAAACTGTGCTCGAAAAGCAGGCGATAACGCTCTTCAGATTCCCGCAAAGCACGCTCGGCAAGCTTACGTTCGGTAATATCGTAAAAAGATGAAAGCAGGTATTTCCTGCCGCCAAATTCGATAATTTCTGCTGAAGTCAAATCAACAATCTCTTCACCATTTTTAGACAAACCAACTGTTTCAAAATTGCGGATTTCTCCATACTGAATCAACCGATGGTACATCTCGTCGCGTTTGGTTTCATCCTTCCACAGTTTTATCTCTGAAGAAGTTTTTCCGTCTACTTCTTCAAGCGAATAGCCATAAGCCTGCTGCCACGCATCATTGACGTTAGTAAACCGCCCCTCAGGAAACGTCAGTAAAGCCATCGGACAGGGACTGGATTTGAAAGCAATTGAAAATCGTTCTTCAGAATCGCGCAGTTCAGTCTGCGCCTTCAAGCGTTCTGTAATATCGTTGATGGAGATAACAACCGCATAAGGCTTCTTTTCAGCTTCATGAAAAAGCGGGCGAGTATTAATTGATATCCAAACAATTCGATTGTCTGTTTTCTTCACCCCCATGACAACATTAGAGCAAGGTTTGCCAGTGCGAAGAGTAATAGCCGCAGGAAAATCATCAGTCTCAAACGGCGAACCGTCTTCGCGAATAGCAAACCAATCAGGGTCAAACAAAGTTCGGTTCTTAATCTGTTCCACAGTCAGGCCAAGTATTTGCTCTGCGCTGGCATTGGAGGCGAGAAGCACGGCATTCTCATCCATCAAAATTATCCCCTCGTCCAGTGAAGCGACCAGAGTTCGGTATCGTTCTTCAGAAGCACGCAACGCGTCTTCGGCTAGTTTACTTTGTGTAATGTCGCGAAAATTGACAACCAGGGCTTGAACGCTTGGCTCGTGCAGCAAATTGGTAAAAATGGCTTCAACCCAAAGCCAGTCACCATTTTTGTGCCTGACTCTGTAACGTATCGTATCCCTGGCTCCGTGGATATCCGCCAAAGCGTATGCTCTTTCAGTTAGCATCTTCCAGTCGTCTGGATGTATACGCTCGGACGCCGTTTTTCCGATTATCTCTTCCGGCTCGTAGCCGAGGATTCTGTAAACAGCCGGACTGGCGTAAATGTACTTTCCGTACTCATCAGTCAGTGAAATACCATCGCCGCTATTTTCTATCAACGCACGAAACCGCCCCTCACTTGCTTGTAATTTTTGCTCAGTGCGAGAGCGTTCAATAGCAATGCTCGCCTGATGAGCTGCTACATTGATGAAATCAATTTCGTGAGGTTCTGGGTCGTGCAAATGGTCATAGAGCAAACTGATCGTTCCGAGTGGTTTACGGCTCGCATCAAAAACAGGGGTTGACCAGGAAGAACGGATTCCATTGCTGAGAACAAGTTCCTGATGATCTGCCCAACGCGAATCCTTTATAACATCAAGGCTGATTTGAGGCTCTCCATTGACTATACAAGCGCCGCAAGTACCTGAACGTAACCCAACGGGCAAGGACTGAAGGGCTTCCACAAACTCCTTCTTCATACTTGGAGCAGCTTTGGCAGACAGAACTTCGCCTTTGGGATCAAGTTGAAAGATAACGCAGTGAAGATTTCCCGCAATTTCTTCTACCAACCGGGCAATACGATCAAGCACGACAGACAGTGACTGCCCGGTCGCAATCAACTCAAAAATTTCCACTTGCCCTATCATCAGAAACTCAGACCGATTGCGATCAACAATAATTCTCCGAAACAGCTCATCACTTTGACTACCCGATTCACCATCCTCCTGATTTTTTGACTGTAACAGGACATCAGTCACGCTATTCGTGGCTTTTGTAGAATACCTGCTTGTTCCTGATAAATTCTCTACAGACATTATATAAAGAGCCTCCGCCTATAAGCTGAATCCCACTCAACGGTAATATTTAGCGACGGGAAATCCGAAGTAACAGTTAGAGCCGGATATTTTAGGGGCATCAACTAAGAGATGACGTTTGGGTTTTCGAAGTCTCGCCTGGCAGGCAAGTATTAAGTGTCGTGCGATGAAACCGCGTCAAGATTACAGGAAGAAGACTTTCTGATGCAATCAATTCGTCTTGAAAACCGTTGTGTGACAACGCTAAATGCTGCTGGTATACTCCATACCGTCCGGGAATGAGCGAATTGATAGAGTCTCAAATTTACAAAAAATCTTTGCTGACAATTAGACAAGTCAGCGAACTGTTGTGTTCCTGGCAACGTATCACCATCGTCTCAAAGGGAGATAGACAGGCTGTGAACCCCGCGGAAAACTTTTGTAGTCCCGCATTGGCAACTGTAAGTTGCTGAAGCCCCAGAAAGTTCCGCTCCATTGTCCTTCAGGAGAAAATCAAAACCATGTGGAATCGTCTCAAACGGCTATTTCGTTCGATCTTTGGTGGATTGATTGACAGTGCCGAAGACCCTGAATTGATCCTTCAGCAGTTGATGCGCGACATGAACGACGAAGTGCCGAAAATGCGCGAAAATGTCGCGCAAGTGATGGCAACCGAGAAACGTCTCGACCGCGAAATCCAGGCCAATCAAGCCAAATTGACTGATCTCGACAACAAAATAAAAGCCGCCATCCGCGTGGGCAAGGACGATATTGCCACTGCACTGATAGGCGAATTGCAGATTGCTCAACGAGCATTGGCAACCAGTCAACAGAACCACGAATCGGCCAAAGTCGCATCGGCGAAAGCAAGAGAGTACTTCGACAATTACATGACGAACGTGAGAAAACGTCAGGCTGAAGCGATGCAACTCATCTCCGCCAACAAACAGGCTCAGATGCAGGAGCGGCTGGCTTCGACGATGGCCAGTTTCCAAATGGGCGACACTTCTCAGACCTTCGACGACATGCGTGAAAAGATCGCCAATAGATCCGCCTCCGCCGAAGCCAGAGCCGAGTTGGCCTCCACCAGCCTTGATTCCCGCATGCAGGGAATAGAAAGAGAACTGGCCAACGTTGAAGCGCAAGATGCGCTTTTGGCTTACAAACAACAATTAGGATTGGCTCCACCTGCCGCCTCAACTGCTCTCGGAGAAGGTGCCCCGGCGGTTAACGCAGACCGCACGCTTGGGGCGGCTGATTACCTGCCCCAGGAACGCAAACTGACAGAGTAACAACCATAAATTGGTGGTTGATGGTTGGGCTGTTCCTACCATTAACCACCAACAACTAACGATCCAAATCTTTTATGGAGTTAAAGATCTCCTATATCAAAGAAGCACTGAAAGAACCGGTAAACATCGGTGGATTGTTACTTTCATGCGCAGCAGCAGCATATTCAGCAACAACCGGTTTTCTGGAACCGACGATGGTTTTAGCCGGAGCTTTGATTGCTGAAGGAGCCTATCTGGCGACGGTTCCGGCCTCTAGCTTTTACCGTAAGATAGTTGATCGTCGCTCGCGGCATTTGTTCGACGATCATCGCCGTAAACAGCGACTGGAAATGATCAAACAGTTTGATCCCCGCGAACGCGAGGCTGTCGAATACCTAAGCTGGATGAAAAATCAGATTGGCAGCAACTATAAAAAATTTGCGCGTCTATCGGATGAACCGCCGCAGATTCGAGAACTGGAAGCAACTTGGGAATCTTTTGTTGACTTGCTTGACGAATACCGACGACGAAAAAATCATCTCAAGACCATCAACCGCCAAGCCGTCGAAAATCAATTGCGAACTGCCCAACGAACCCTGCAATTTGCCGAGGCTGAAACTCGTCCACTACATGAAAAGAATGTGGAAATTTTGCAGCGGCGCCTGCAAACCTTTGATGATATTGAGCGCAGCGTCAAACGAGTCGAAGCTCAATTGCAGATGATTGAAAACTTCTTTGGGCTGGTCAACGATCAGGTCGTGACCATGCCAAGCCCGGAACACATTCTTTCAATGGATTTCGACTCCCTTCTTTCATCCATCGAAATGACCAAAGAAATTTTGCAGCAAACGGCTCCTATTATGGGGCAACTGGATTCGATTAACCGTGAAATGATGCCCGCAGTGCGCACCGCTGGTAGGTGAAACAGCGCTAGAAATTTCATATTCGTTCTCTTTCGCGTTACCCCTCTCACGCAATTCTCACTTTGGAGGTATCAAACAATGATACAGCTACTTCCCCGATACATTTTTTCAAGAACTTCAATACTCTTAGCCGCCGTTCTGATGGTTTCGATGACATTTTTAACAGTGGCTGCCCAGGACACAACCAAGCACGTAGACCATTCGATTGAGAATCTGGCGACTCGCCCTATTCACGTCACCACACGGACTTTCCAGATGACGGTCAAACGTGGAAGCTACGAAGATGTAAACGATCAAGTGTTTCGCATGTCAACCGCCAGCCTGGGCAATTACGATCAGTGGACAAAAACTTTCAAAAAACTTTATCCCGAATTTGAAATTGACCTTTTAAGGTCGGATTACAGAAAAGTTTTCCGAACTTCAAAACCCGCCATTATCTCGCTGGTCAAGCAAAAAGACGGGCGCGACATCGAGATACAACTTTTTGGCGCGCAAAGCTACGGCGATGGAGTGACACCAGGCACGACTTTGGTACCGGAAATCGCGCTTCATTTTTCAGATGAGCGCACGAATAAACCGCTCGGTTTTTCGATTAACCCGCTGGAAGTTGAAAGCGGAAAAACTTATTTCTTTGCTGTTCGAAACTTGAAGATGCGCTCGACTGACTTCGTCAATTTCGTGCGCCCTAACGTGCCGGTTGAAAGCTTCGACGGCTCTGATATTTATCTGCTTTTTGCGTTCTCGGTTGATCTTGATACCACTACAACGCCCGTGCGGCTTGTTGACGAACGTCAATCGGTCGAACTTCAGGAAACTGCAACAAAGAAAGTCTTGCCTGAAATGCCTGTCGCGCTGCGCAATGCAGGTTTAGGAGGCAGCGCTCGTGTTCGCGTGGAAATTTCGTCTGAAGGCAAGGTTTCAAACGCAGATGTTTCATATTCCACGTTCCCTGAAATCAACAAGATCGCCGTTGAAGCAGCTCAAAAATGGGAATTTCCCAAATCGCTGTTCGAAACAGACAAAAACCCAATTACCTGTTTCATAACATTCAGCTTCCCTGCCCAGCCGCCGGCCCCAAAAACGCCGTCGTCAAACTCAGAGAAGCAATAGACAAACAATCATAGAAGAGTGATGAAGTTTATTATTATTCATCACTCTTCTATTCCAATGTGCCCTTTGCGGCGCCCAACGACTGAGGATTGACCTATGTCGAAACCGGCGCAATCACCTGTTGCCATCGAACTGCCCGGCTGGGCTGAAGAAATTGCGCGCAAATACCGAGCAGGTGAAGCCAGCCACTTCCTCCTTCACCAGAATATTTATGATTTGACGCGAAGCCGTAATGGTTTTGTCTCCCTGCTTGCCTTTCTCCAACAGGAATTGTTAGGCAATAAACGCATCGTGCTTTATAACCGTAGCGAGGGAATCACCTTCGATTCCGAAGAAACGATGCGAGCCTTCGTCGCTCAACAGCGCGTAGCCGATCCGTTAATCAACGCTAAAACTGCAGCTCAATTGCCAGCCGATCCGCCGCGTGCGCTTCCAATGATTGAGCGTTTTCTTTACTTTTCAGACAAGAACGCCGTCGTCATCAATTTTCTGGAAACGATTTTCCCGGCAGCCAGCATAGGCCACATGTCCGGCGAAGACCGCAATTCGCTGGTTTCAATTCAACGCTGGCTAACCACACCGCGCTTCACCGATTCAGATAACCTGGTCATCCTGATTGCCGAATCGCTCTCAGACGTGCATCCGCGTGTGAGAGAAAATTCCAGACTCGCAACCATCAGGATTCCTTACCCTGACGAAGCCGAAAGACTGGATTACATCAAAGAATTTTTGGCCGCTTATCCGATTGAAAAAATTGAAATGTCGCAGGAGCAAGTCGCTGAAATGACTTCAGGGTTGAACCTGGTTCATCTGCGCTCGCTGTTATGCGCAGCCCGCGAATCCGACGACGGTTTGACGTTTGCCGATGTCAGGCTGAAGAAAAAAGAGATCATCGAGACCGAATGCGCCGGTTTGATTGAATTTGTCACTCCGCGACATGGCCTGGACAGCGTAGGCGGTATGCGCGAAGCCAAAGATTATCTGCGCGACATTGCCGGAACCATTAAACAGGGCAACCGCGAAGAAGCTCCAATGGGAATTCTGATATGCGGCCCTGTCGGCACTGGCAAAACTTTTTTGTCAGAATGCTTCGCCAAAGACTGCGGTCTGAATGTAGTGGAGTTCAAAAACTTTCGAGATAAGTGGGTTGGTTCGACGGAAGCCAATCTGGAAAAAATTCTCAGTCTGCTGCAATCGCTGGCTCCAATTGTCGTGCTGATTGACGAAGCTGACGCCGCGCTCGGCAACCGTGAAACCGACGGCGATTCAGGCGTCAACAGCCGGGTCTTTTCCAAGATCGCTGCCGCCATGAGCAACACCGCCAATCGCGGCAAAATCCTGTGGATACTTATGACTTCTCGGCCTGACAGATTGCCGATTGACCTGAAACGGCAGGGTCGTTGCGAAGAACACATCGCGCTTTTTTACCCTGAAACTCCTGACGAACGCCGGGAAATAGCCGAAGTAATGGCTTCAAAAAACAAGATTGACCACCAGATTACCAACTGGGGGCCAGTCATAAACAGCCAGCTTCATTTGTCTGGCGCTGACATTGAATCTATTTTGATCCGCGCCCGGCGCATAGCACGCATCGCCGAGCATGAAAAAGTGACCAATGAAGACCTGGCTTTCGTCGCTTCGGAATTCACCCCGGCGCGCGACGACCTGGCTGTCGAATACCAGGAACTGGTCGCTGCCCGCGAAGCAACTTCACGCGCCATGGTTCCCAACCGATTTCGCTCAATGACCAGTGCAGAAATCGCGCGTAGACTGGAAATGCTGCGGCCACTTATTCGCTAAATTACAGCTTTACTTACCCAAGCGGCTAAAGTGGCCAGCCAATCAAAAAATGCGACGACGATTTTTGTAATCATCAACGCATTAAGTCACCATTTGCCGAGAAGCCTCAATTTTCCAGGTCTGCCTCAATCCAAATCAATAACCTCCGCTTGAGTCTCAGACAAGGCCGCTTCAATCGCTTTTAGTCTCGCCAAATTTCGCCAACTTCCAACGCGATAAACTTTTGGTTTTGAAAGCCCTTTCAGCCTGGAGACTCCTGTCAGCCAATAAGCCTGCATAGGAGTAAGTTTCAGTTGTTGACGCGCCGCAGTATATTCGCCAGTAGTACCAGCTAAAATAAAAATTGCATTAGTGTATGTAGTTTTAGATTGTTCGCTCATTTTCGCAGTATAGCACCTTGTTACGCTCAGAGGATTAATCTCGTAGCGCTTAAATATCCACGCAAAATTTATGATCGCTTCGCCGCGCGTGCAGCAAATTCGATCGCAAAGGTTCTCCACTTTCGAGTCACAAACGGGCAAAATGAATCGGCTTTGCTACCGTAATCAACAGTCACCAGACCATTGTAAACGTCACTGACGATTGCCCCATCACTTTATTTGATATTAGCTTTGACTGTATTCGCCAATTTTCCGTCTACGGTTAAAACCACATCAACTTCGCCACGACCAATAACGCTGCGAGGTAAGAGGACGTTGATTTGATCAAGTCCGACAAAGACACCTTGCAACCCGGCGTAATCTACTCGCGCTGCCGTGCCTCCTACTGTGGCAGTCACCGCTGCAAGTGAGCTACGCCCACGAATTCCAGTCCCATTGAGCACCAGAAAAACCTGATCAGTATCCGGGCCAAGATCAATGGGCACAGAGACAAAACGGCTTTGAGCTGCATCAAAAATTGCCACCGGTTCAAAACTTTGAGAACCGTCAGCCCTCACGCGCAATGCAGTGGCGGCAGCCACTCCTGCACCATTGGCATTTGCGGCAAACAGGCCCGGAGCAACATTGGAAATTTGAATTGTTCCCACTGAGACTTTTCCTTCGCCGCTGGTTATGACGAGCTGCGCCGAGCCATTGGCCGTTCCGGTAGGAATCATTGCATTGATCTGGCTTCCCGAAACAAAGAAGAGCGGCGCTGAGCGTTCGGCTCCCGCGCTGTCCCTGACCTTGACCGTAGTTCCCAAAAGAGTTGTTGGCAAAGGCACTGTGTCGGCCACCTGCACTCCGGTCGCCAGGTTCGCCCCAAATAAAGCGACAATCTGTTCCGCCGAAGCTTCCGTTCCCAGAAAACTGGCTGCAGAAACTGCCGCAGCCGCTCCTGGCGACGTCCCGCCTGTCATTGTCGCAGTCAAAGTAAAAGTTGCCGCGCTGGGGCCAAAATTAACCGCAGCAATGTAATACAAACCGGATTGAAGCGCGGGTGATCCGCCAGAAGTAATGATTATTGTTTCTGGCAATCCGGGGTTGTTGGTTGAGCCGTGATCAGCCTGCACAGCGCTGCCAGAAACGGTCACACGCTGATTGAACCTCGCAAACAAGTCAACGTCTTGAGTCCCAGTCAAGTCCAGTTTCAATTGCGTGACGCCCGGCGGGACAAAAATCGCGTACTGAGTGGCAAACAAAGCTCCTGCCCCTGAAGCTGGCGCTCCAATCGAACCGGAAACAGCCGATCCAGAAGTAAAAAACACCGTCGTCGGCTGAGTCGCAGTACCGCCTAAACCATTGAGCGCGATGCTGGTTGAAGGTTTCGTCGGGTCATTGCTGGCAATCGTCAGCGTTCCGCCCCTAACCCCTGAGCCATTGGGCGTGAAGCGCACGGCGATTTGAGATTGCGCTCCGGCAGGAATCGTCAAAGGCAACGATGGCGAAACAACAGTGAATTGAGAGTTGCTGGAAGCGATATTGGTG
>JAGNMH010000628.1 GCA_017991275.1 Acidobacteriota bacterium | reverse complement strand
TAGCCTGACGCCCGACCCGCGTTTCCTGTACTTCACGGCCAGTCACCGCGAAGTTATGGCGAATTTGCATTACGGCATTCAGCACGGCAAAGGCTTGATCGTGGCAACGGGCGAGGTTGGAACCGGGAAAACTACGATGTTGCGGGCCATGATTTCGCGGATGGATCGCAGCGTGCTGACTTCTTACATTTTCAATCCGGGTTTGACCGTGTCGGAGCTTTATCAGCATCTGGCCGCCGATTTCGGTTTTGCGCCTTACACGTCAAAGGCCGATGCGCTGCAAAAATTCGGGCGTTTGCTGATGATGCGCCATTCACGAGGATTGCGGACGGTCCTGGTGGTTGACGAAGCTCAAGGGTTGCCGCGCGAATTGCTGGAAGAAATCCGGCTGCTGTTGAACTTTGAAACTTACACCGAAAAACAGTTGCAGATTGTTCTGACCGGCCAGCCCGAATTGCGCACTTTGCTTAACAGCTCCGACTTGCGACAGTTAAAACAGCGGATCAGTTTGCGTTGCGAAATCAAACCGATCAAAGCCGACGAAGTCTCCCCTTACATCCGCACACGGCTGAAAGTGGCCGGAGCCACAAGGCTGGATTTGTTCACGGCTGATGCAGTTGCGTTGATTTACCGGGCTTCGGAAGGAATTCCGCGGTTGATAAACAACATCTGCGACAACGCGCTGCTCAGCGGTTATGCTGCAAACACGCGAACGATCAACGCCGAGATAATCTCTGAAGTCGCAGAGTCGCTGGATTTGCTGCAACCGATGATCGAAGACGACCCGTTGCAGGTTATGTCGGGTTCACTGCCGCCTATGCCCGTTATGCGAAATGAAGTCGTGACGAACTGGCAACCCGAACCAGAAATGCCCGAATTCGACGATCCGCGACTGAGCGTACAGAAACCTTCGCGCCGACGTTCGCAACGTCGCAGAGGCGCTCACCACGAACAAACGCCGCGAACCGGCGAACCGGTGCAACTGAAAGTTGTTCCATCGAAACCCGATGATATTGAAGAAAATCTGAAAGCTGGTTGAAAGCGTTCAGAGTTCCGGCTTTAGCCGGTTAACCGCCTGAAGGCGGAACTCTAAACAAAATATGAGCAAAGTTTTCGAGGCGCTGTTGCGCCAGCAACAATCTGAACAGAATGCAGAGCAGAACGGCAAGGTGACGCGAGACCCACTGGCTGAGGAAACTGGCTCGCCAGACGGTCTAACGGTCAATAGCAACGAACATTTTGACCAGGCCAATTTCCAGCTACCTTCGGTAATCGGCGCTCCGATTGGGCCGCGCTCGAACGAAGGCGCGCTCTTTTCAGCCAACAATCCACATTCGCCAAATGACGATTCGCCGACTCCACCCCATAATCCTGTGACTGGGAACAGCGGATCGGCAAGGCAATCAAGCCCGGTCGTTTACGCCAAAGCTGAACCTAAAAACGGTAAAGTTGCGGCTGAAACTCGTCGCCCTGTCTCGCCAGCTCTTGTTGATTCGCGCGGTGTCGCTGAAAGGTTGAAAAAATCTCCGCCTGTGATTCGACAAACTCCGGCAGAACCTGAAATTTCAAATCCGAAATCCCAAATTTCAACCCCGGAGCCGGAAAACGAAATTCCCAACCCCCAACTCCCAACTCCCGAACTGGAAAAACGTCAGCACGAAGTTCCGGTCGAACCGATTCTGCAATCGCGACTGCACCCCAGATTGATTCTGCTGACCGATCCGCAAGCGCCGGAATGCGAACAGTACCGAACTTTGCGGACTCAGCTTTTTCACGCGGCTGAAAAGAAAAAAACTCAAGTCGTCACCGTCACCAGCACGCTGGCGGGCGAAGGCAAGACTTCGACAACCATCAATCTGGGATTGGCCATCGCGCAGTCCAAAGAAAAGCGTGTCTTGATAATTGACGGCGATTTGCGACGGCCTAACGTGGCCGCTTATCTGGGAACGCGAGCCAAAGCCGGGTTCGGCGAAGCGCTGAGCGGCGAAGGCAATCCGCTGGACCTGCTTTTCACCATCGAAGGTCACGAACTTTACCTGCTGGCCGTCAGCCGCGAATCTTCAAATCCGACCGAGCTGCTGTCCAGCGAACGGTTGGCCGAAATGATCGCTGAACTGCGAAAGTATTTTGATTTCATATTGATTGATTCCCCGCCGGTTTTGCCGTTTGCCGACGCTCAGTTGCTGGCCAATCACGCCGACGCCGTTATGTTGGTCGTGCGCTCAGGGATGGCTCAGTACAACACCATCGAAAAGGCGATTGAATCCTTGCCCGCAGGCAAAATGCTCGGCGTGGTTCTGAACGACGCTGAACTGACCGAAGAAGCCGGATATTACGATTATTATTACAACTACTCTCAACAAAACCGCCGCCGTTCATGGTGGCAAAAACTGCTGCGCCCCATCCGAAATACCAATTTAGGAAGGAAGCTGAAGTTGTAGCCTGGGCAGGTGAAACCGGGTTCGCCAATGATCGTGGCGATTACGGGGCACCAACCACCAACCGTCAGCCATCAATATCAAGTGATTCGTCAAAACATCTGGATTAAAACTGTGACTCTGGTTCTGGTCGAAGCCGGAATCGTATTTTCATTCGTGACGTTGGGTCTTTACCTGCGTTTCCCTGACCATTTCAATTCGATTTTTTTCGAGCAACGCGGCATCTATAAAATCGCCCTACCGATGGGCGTCAGCCAGATTATCTTTTACCTGTTCGATCTTTACGACGTAGCCAAACCCAGGTTAAGACGCGAACTATTGACCGATCTGTTCCAGGCAGTCGGCGTGGTGCTGATGGTATTGGGCGCGATATTTTTTCTTCGTCCGACGCTGTTGCTTGGTTATTTGCAGGAAACTGAAGACTCGCTTCTGGTTCGTTATGGCAATGGCGTGCCGGTAATTGCATTGATTTCCGCCTTGATTCTGATGACTTTCTGGCGGCTGGGCATTCATTGGGTGATGCGGAACCCTATGCTGGGCGACCGCCTGTTGATCGTCGGCACAGACAAGCTGGCCGTCGAAGTTGCGCACGAAGCCATGTTGCGCCGAGACCTGGGTTACAAAATCGCCGGTTATATTTCAGAAGATCCGAATCTGGTGGGAACCAGCATCATCAGTCATGGCAATTCACCGGATTTTGGCCAGACCTCGTTCTCGCGCGAAGTTTTGGGCGCAGTTGATGATTTGAATCGAATCGTCGAGACGGAAAAGATTGATCGCGTCGTCGTCGCTTTGCAGGACAGGCGAGGCCATATGCCTGTAGATCAATTGTTGAAGATTCGCTTGCAAGGACAAGCCGCCATCGAAGAAGGCACGGCTCTTTATGAAAAGCTGACCGGCAAAATCAGTGTTGAGATGTTGCGGCCAAGCTGGATAATTTTCTCTGGCGGCGGCAAACGCAGCACAGTCTGGGGCATCATCCGCCGTTTGTTCAATTTACTGGTGGCAATGATTGGCCTTGTGCTTTCGTTGCCATTGGCTGCCTTTGCCGCCATCGCCATCAAACTGGATTCGCCCGGCCCTATTTTTTACACTCAAGAGCGTGTTGGCAAAAACGGTCGCACGTTCAAGATCATCAAGTTCCGCTCGATGCGCCAGGACGCCGAAAAAGGCGGCGCGCAATGGGCAACCGAACGCGATCCGCGCATAACTCGAATCGGCAACTTTTTGCGGAAAACGCGGATTGACGAAATCCCGCAGTTCATCAACATCCTGCGCGGCGACATGAGCTTCGTCGGGCCGCGCGCCGAAAGGCCTGTGTTTGTGGAGCAGTTGAGCGAGCAGATTCCGTTTTTCGCACAACGGCATCTGGTCGAACCAGGGCTGACCGGCTGGGCGCAGGTCAATTACGGTTACGGCGCATCGGTGGAAGACTCGATGCAAAAATTGCAGTACGATCTGTACTACATCAAAAACGTCTCGCTGCTGTTCGACATCTGGATCATGTTCAAAACGATCAAAGTCGTGATGTTCGGGTATGGGAGGTAGGCGATGAAAACAGTTCGAAGTCGTTTTTT
>JAGNMH010000627.1 GCA_017991275.1 Acidobacteriota bacterium | reverse complement strand
ATGGGGCCTTCAAATTCTATTCGTCTGGCAACACTGATCTCGTAATTGATCTGTCGGGATACTTTGCGCCATGAGGTTCAGAGTTCACGCTTCAGCGTGTCGTTTGGGAGTTAGACACACTGAAGCGTGAACTCTGAACGACGCTTTCAATTACAACAAAACTTCGGAGCACCAAATGATTGCTAAGCATCGTTCGTATTTCATTGCCGCCGTGTCGCTGATTTTGCTGGCGGCGATTTCGATCATCGCCGGTTTGCGATTCAGCGAACCATCAGTCAGCGCTTCGTCTGCTGGGACTGCCTGGCAATCCAAAATCTCTGATTGGGTGATGGCCAAAACCGCTGAAGGGCTGGAAGCCGAGTTTCTGGTGATAATGAACGATCAAGCCGATATTTCTCTGGCCGAGAATCTAGGGCACAAACATGAAAAAGGTCGTTTTGTTCGCGATTCGCTGCTGACCAAAGCGCAGACGACTCAGGCTCCGATCATTGATCTGTTGAAGTTCAAGAAGAAGACTTACCGTTCGTTTTACATCGTCAACGCGATTTTGGTGACAGGCGGACGCGAACTGGTGGATGAACTGGCTGCGCGCCCGGATGTTGCGCGCATCGAAGGCAATCCACGAATCCAAAACAATCTGGTCGCTCAGCCGACAGAGGAAGAATTGAACGCCGCGATTCGCTCTGTCAGCGCACCTGAAGCAGTTGAACTTGGCGTCAGCAGCATTCGCGCACCTGAAATCTGGGCGTTAGGTTTCACGGGGCAGGGCATAGTCATTGCCGGAGCCGACACCGGAATTAAATGGGATCACAATGCTCTGAAAGGCAAATATCGCGGCTGGGATGGCACTACCGCCAATCACAATTACAACTGGCACGACAGCGTTCACAGCGGCGGCGGAGTTTGCGGCGCTAACACCGCGGCGCCATGCGACGACAACGGACACGGAACTCATACGGTCGGAACAGTGCTCGGCGATGACGGTGGAACGAATCAAACCGGCGTTGCTCCCGGAGCCAAATTCATAGGTTGCCGAAACATGGATCAAGGCAATGGAACTCCAGCGACTTACATCGAGTGCATGGAATGGTTTCTGGCTCCATATCCTGTTGGCGGAACTCCGGCTCAGGGCGATCCGACTAAAGCGCCGGACATTACGACCAATTCCTGGGGCTGCCCGGCTTCTGAAGGTTGCAGCCCGAATACTTTGCAGGCCGCCGTCGAAGCTCAGCGTGCCGCCGGAATTATGATGGTCGTGGCCGCAGGCAACAGCGGCTCATCCTGTTCGACGGTCAGCGACCCGCCTTCGTTTTACGCCGCTTCGTACACTGTCGGGGCCATCAGCGCCAGCACGGGAACCATCGCAAGTTTCAGCAGCCGAGGCCCTGCGACCGCCGACGGCAGCAACCGGTTGAAACCTGAAATCACCGCACCCGGAGTCAGCGTGCGTTCGGCGACCAACAGCGGCGTCGGCAGTTACACAACCTTGAGCGGGACTTCGATGGCGACGCCTCACGTCGCCGGAGCAATTGCTTTGCTGTGGTCGGCCAGGCCTGCCTTGAACGGTCAGATTCAACAGACAATTGACCTGCTTAACGCCGCGGCGGTTGATGTTCCATTCACAGGTTGCAGCAGCAGCGGAGTTCCGAACAACGTTTACGGCTGGGGGCGTTTGGATATCAAAGCCGCCTATGACGCCAGCGGTTGCAACTACTCGCTCAGTCCAACCAGCGCTAATTATTCAGCGGCAGCCGCCAGCGCTTTGGTTGATGTGACGGCAACAGCGGGCTGCACCTGGACTGCGGCCAGCAATAATTCCTGGCTTCAAATCACAGGCGGCAGCAGCGGAACCGGCAACGGCACGGTCAATTACAATGTGCTGGCCAACAGCGGCGCGGCGCGCAACGGTTCGATAACAATTGCCGGATTGAATTTTTCGGTTTCCCAAGCCAGCGGTTGCACCGGTTTCACCGTCAACCCGTCAACGCTGCCAACCGGCTATGTCGGAGCGAGTTACAACCAGACTCTTTCGGCTTCTGGTGGAACTCCTTCGCATACTTTTTCCTTCACTGGCACTCTGCCAACCGGAGTTGGCTTGATTGGCAACATGCTGACGGGCACGCCAACGACCGCTGGCATTTTCAATTTTACAATTCAGGCCACGGACAGTTTGGGATGCACCGGTTCGCAGGCTTACTCAGTGACGATCAGCAGCGGATTGCAGTTTTATCCGTTGCCTAAACCAATTCGTTTGCTGGACACGCGAAGCGGGGAGACAGGTTGCGACATGCTGGGGGCGCCGATTGCAGGTGGCACTGATCGAACTCAGCTTGCGCGGCGGACTTGTGATGGAGTGATGATTCCAGCGAATGCGATGGCCATCACCGGCAACATCACGCCGTTGTCGAATGCTTCGGGATACGTGACGCTGTTTCCCAGCAATGCGACCAGGCCATTGGTGGCCAACTCGAATTTCGTTTCCGGCGACATCGTCAACAATGTTTACACCGTTGGTTTAGGCAACGATGGTTCGTTCAAGATTTACGCTTCGGCGACGACCGATGTAGTCATTGATGTCAGCGGCTATTTCGCTCCACCCGGAACCGGGGGGCTGTACTTTCATCCATTGCCGCAGCCTGTTCGCCTACTTGAAACTCGTTCTGGTGAAACGGGTTGCGACGCTCCGGGAGCGCCGATTGCAGGCGGAGCCAATCGTACTCAACCCGGGCGAGTGACCTGCAACACTGTCACGATTCCTAGCACGGCTCAGGCGCTGGTCGGCAACGCGACTGTTGTCTTTCCGGCGACGTCTGGTTACATCACGCTTTACCCCAGCACAGCCGCGCAGCCTTTGGTTGCAAACGGAAATTATGTAGGCGGCGACATCGTCAACACTCCTTTCACAGTCGGTCTGGGAGCTGACGGAGCGTTCAAGATTTTCACGACAGCAACGACCGACATGGTTGTGGATGTGCTGGGTTATTACAGCCCTGACGCGACAGATGTGAACGGAGCCGGATTCTTGTTTTATTCGCTGAGCGCGCCAGTCAGATTGCTGGATTCGCGTCCGGGAGAGGCAGCCTGCTTCACGCCCGGAGCGCCCTTTACTGGCGGGGTCGAGTACTCACAGCAGGCAGTCGGCACGTGCGCAGGCCAGACAATCCCGGCTAATGCTGCGGCGGTATTGGGGAATGTGACAACTGTCAATCCGGTTGGAGGCTTTTTGACCTTATGGCCGAGCAACGTTACGCGCCCATTGGTGGCAACCTCAAATTTCGCCACGGGTCAGATCGCCAATCGTCATTTTATTGTCGGACTCGGCTTGGATGAAGCATTCAAGCTTTATGCATCCGGCTCGACGCATCTGGTAACTGATTTGTCGGGCTACTTTGCACCTTAAAGCCAGCTTCGATTTCAAAGGGACTGGCCTGGCTTTGGATCGTTGCCCGATTTTTGCCGAGCGGCTTCAAACAGAACCACAGCCGCCGCCGCCGCTACGTTCAGCGATTCGACGGGAGCGCAAAGCGGAATGCTGATTCTGGCGTCACACTGCTCCAGCAAATCCTTGCTGACGCCATTGGCTTCGTTGCCGAAAATTATTATTGCCGGTTGTTGCCAGTTGAAATGGCTATAAACCCGTTCTCCTTCGGCAGTTGTGGCCACTAATTTCAATCCAGACGCGCTGGTTTTTTCCAGCAACTCTTCGACACTGATATCGGTTGCAATCGGCAATCGGAAGGCGGATCCCATTGCGCTTCGCAGAGTTTTTGGCGCAAACGCATCAACCGAGCCTTTGAGTGAAATCACACCCTTGGCTCCGGCGGCCTCGGCGGTTCTCAGAATCGTTCCGAAATTCCCAGGGTCTTGAACAGAGTCCAGGCAAACAATTGGTGAACCTGACGAAAGAACCTGATCCAGTGTGTCGGATGGCCGCTTGGCAATGACTATCAGACCTTGAGTGTTGACCGTGTCACTGATTGTAGCCAGCACGGCATCTGCTGTGGCAAAAGATGGACA
>JAGNMH010000626.1 GCA_017991275.1 Acidobacteriota bacterium | reverse complement strand
TGACGCTCAGAAAAAATGGATTGATTTGACCGCTCAGCAAAACGCTCTGGTACTGAAAGCTGTCGAAGAAGGCATGGGCTTTTATCGTTCGGCTCCGACACCAGCACTGGGAGATTGGGCGCGTCAGGGTTACGAAGGTTTTGTCGAAGCTCAACGCCGTTGGGCCGAAGTTGCTTCGCAACAGTCCAGTCAACTGTTTGAAGCCATCAAGGAAAACGTCAGCTTCAGCCCGACTGATGTGACTCGCGCGGCTTCGGATTTTGCCGGTCAAGGGGTTGAAACATTCGTCAACGCACGGACTCAATGGCTGGATTTCGCGGCTCAGCAAAACGCGCAAGTGATTGATGCCGTCAAGAAAGGCCTGAACCTGGAGGAGAATTCGCCCGCTGCTGCGCTGGCCGATTTCGCTCAGCAAGCTGTGACCAATTACGTTGAAGTGCAAAAACGCTGGCTCGACCTGGCGACGCAGCTTCCGTTCTTTGGTGCGCCGAAGAAGTAAAAGCCTGAATGGGAGAATTGGCGACGGGGTGATGGGGCGATATAAAGTCTATTCGCTCTGTCGCCCCGTCTCCGTGCCACCCTTCAATTCTTCTATTCGCCTGTGGTAATTTCCGCCCACAAAATCTTCATCAAAAAGTTCATCAAGGAAGGCTTCAAACAAATGACTCAAGCAGCGAAACGCGCGTATCCGCGTACGGCTACGTTAAAGGACAAACAGGTTACGCTGAGATTGTTGCAGGAAACCGACCGCGATGCGGTGTTGGCGTTTGCTCAGGCTTTGCCAGCGGACGACCTGTTGTTTCTGCCGCTGGATATTACTCATCCCAAAGTCGTTGATAGCTGGATGCGTCGCCTGACCCCGGAACGCACTGTTACCGTGATTGCTGAATTGGCGGGGCAGATGATTGGAATGGGCACGTTGGTTCGCAGCGAAACGCATTGGGCGCGGCATCTGGGCAACATTCGTTTGCTGGTCAGCACCGATGCGCGAGGCTTGGGATTGGGCAGCGTACTGGCCAACGAAATTTTCGCAGTTGCGGAAGAAATGGGTTTGCAGAAAATCGTGGCTCAAATGGCGTCGGAACAGCGTGGCGCTCAGGCGGTGTTTGAAAAGTTGGGGTTCAAGGCCGAAGCTCTGATGGCTGATTACGTCATGGATCGGCAGGGGCGGACTCACGATCTGATTGTCATGAGCTATGACGTAACTGGGTTGAACGGATAACGAAAGGCTGGCTATGCTCCTACAGGCGTTGTTCGATTTACAGAAAGAGTTTTTCACAGGCTTTAACAAGATTGCCGAACCGATGATTCGCGCGGGTTTCGGGAACCCTTTGCTTTGGCCAACTGGCGCAATTGTCGTTGAAACCGTTGGCCGTAAGTCTGGGCGAAAGATCAACGTGCCGGTGCTGGCTACACGAATTGCCGGAGTCGTTATCTTCAGCACTGTGCGGCGTAATTCGCTGTGGCTTAAAAACCTCTCCGCAAACTCTGAAGTTCGTTACTGGCTGGCCGGAAAACCGGTTGAAGCAAGCGCCTCTGTCATTACTCCCGACGAAAAAATAGCGTTCGACAAATTGCCGCCGCAGGCCGGTTGCCTTACCCATTTTTTGCATCAACAAAGCCGCTTGTTTGGAATCAGTTTTGCGCTTCTGACTCCGCGCGAATCAGTCACCAGACCGTAAGAAGTATGTGAATCCAATGAACAGCCCTTGCTGACGCGCGGGCTACTGACACCGCAGAATGACGATGAGCACAGAAAATTTCGCCCGCATTCCACAACCACCAGAAAAGTTTCTGCTCGAAAATCTGCTTGAGCTAAGCCCGACTTCGCCGATTCAGGATATGGTCAGGTTGGCGAGAGAATACGGCCCGATTTATCGGCTGGAAATGCGTGGCCGCGTTGCCATCGTTCTTTCCGGTTACGAACTGGTCAACGAAGTCTGCGACGAAAAGCGGTTCGACAAATCCATTCGCGGAGCTTTACGTTTGGTGCGGCGATTCAGTGGCGACGGATTGTTCACTTCAAAAACCGAAGAACCAAACTGGTCAAAGGCTCACAACATTTTGCTGCCGAACTTCGGCCAGCGCGCGATGCAGGGTTATCACGAGATGATGCTGGACATCGCGGAGCAACTGGTTTTGAAGTGGGATCGGCTGAACGACGATGACGAAATTGACGTGTCGGCGGATATGACCCGGCTGACGGTGGACACGATTGGATTGTGCGGTTTCGATTACCGGCTGAATTCGTTTTATCAGGATGGTTATCATCCGTTCGTCAGCGCGATGGCCGGCGGCTTGGCGACTTCGCTGGATGAATTGCGCGACCTGCCGCTGGAAAACCTGATCAGTCAGGGGCGCGACAAACAGTTGAAAGCCGACATTCGCTGCATGAATGAAACCGTTGACCGCATCATCGCCGACCGAAAAGCGAGCGGCGAAGACCTGGCCGACAAGCCGGATTTGCTGAGTTATATGCTCAGCGGCGTTGATAAGAAAACCGGCGAACGGCTGGAAGACGTGAACATTCGGTATCAAATCATCACCTTCCTGATTGCCGGTCACGAAACGACCAGCGGCCTGTTGTCGTTTGCGATTTATGCGCTGCTGAACAATCCCGAAGTTCTGGCCAAAGCTTACGAAGAAGTTGATCGAGTGTTGGGGCACGACCTTTCGGCCAAACCGACTTACGCTCAGGTCAATCGGCTGCAATACATCACACAGGTTTTGAAAGAGGCTTTGCGACTGTGGCCAACGGCTCCGGCATTTGGGCTTTACCCGTACGAAGACACCGTCATCGGCGGTAAATACAAAATCAAACACAGCGACACGATCAATGTTTTGTTGCCGATGCTGCACCGCGACAAGAGCATCTGGGGCGAAGACCCCGAGCGATTCAATCCTGACAACTTCACACCTGAAGCCGAGGCCAAACGCCCGATCAATGCTTACAAACCATTCGGCAACGGCCAGCGAGCCTGCATAGGTCGTCAGTTTGCTTTGCAGGAAGCCACTCTGGTTTTGGGTATGATCCTGCAACGGTTCAAGCTGACGGATCACACGCGCTACGAATTGAAGATCAAGGAAACGCTGACGCTGAAGCCGGATGATTTGCGGATCAAAGTCCGTCGAAGAGAGGTGGTTGGTGGTCAGTTGTTGGTTGTTGGTGGGCAGCAATCGAATGCTATTCAGGAATCAAGCCAATCAACCACCAACCATCAATTACCAACCACCAATCAAAAACACGATACTCCGTTACTCGTTCTCTTCGGTTCGAACATGGGAACGGCGGAAGAACTGGCGCGGCGAATTGCTCAAGATGCCGAGGCGAACAGCTTTGTGGTGAAAGTCGCCCCGCTGGACGATTACGCCGGGCGATTGCCCAAAGAAGGTTTATTGGCAATCGTCTCGTCGTCTTACAACGGCTTGCCGCCGGACAATGCCGCGAAGTTTTGCGATTGGTTGAAAAACGACGGGCTTGGCAGCGATGCGTTGGCCGGAGTGACTTACACCGTGTTCGGTTGCGGCAATCGAGATTGGGCGGCGACTTTCCAGGCCGTGCCGCGTTTGATTGATGAACAGTTGGCGGCGCACGGCGCAAAGCGGATTTTTCATCACGGCGAAGGCGACGCGCGCGACGATTTCGATGGACAGTTTCAACGCTGGTATCAGCCGCTGCGCCGAACAGTTGCCGAAAGCTTGGGCATCAGCATCGAAGCCGAAACTTCAAAGCCGCTGTACAAGCTTGAATTCATGCCGGGTCAGCAGATGAGTCCGTTTGTGGATTCATTCGATTCCAAGCCAATGACCGTTCGCGTCAATCGGGAGCTTCATAACAAAGGAGGAGAAAATCCTTCAGACCGTTCAACTTGCCACCTTGAGTTGGAATTGCCGGAAGGCGTCACGTATCGAGCGGGAGATCATCTGGGAGTGATTCCGCATAACAGCGACGCGCTGGTCAAACGTGTTGCCGCGCGATTTGGATTCGAACGTGATGTGTTCATTCGCTTGAAACCGA
>JAGNMH010000625.1 GCA_017991275.1 Acidobacteriota bacterium | reverse complement strand
GCGGTTTTCAACCCACGGAAAGCAAAGAGGAAAGCTTTTCACGTCGCGTCAGCGACGTTTGAACTCAGGCGTCGCTTACGCGACGCGGGAAATGTTTGCCCGCCGACCGTGGGTTTCACCCACGTCTAGAATCAGCCGCCGCTAGGGCGGCGAAGAGGCTTGAGTGGTTATATTTTTTCAGTCTGGCAGAGGTTTTCAGTGCGGGCGATGACGAGTTGCCGTAGTTCTTCGCTGATATAACAGCTTATGGCTCCATCAATTGGCGGGCGCGGATTTTGGCCATCCGCATGACGTGTTCCAGCCGCGCATAATGATCCAACTCGGCTTTTTCTTCGTCCGAAAGTCCGGTGGTGTTCTTGCGATAAACCAGATCAGATACACGTTCCTCGGTCGCTTCAGAAGGATGGAATGCCAGCACCTTGCTCGGATTGGCTTCGGCGATGAACTCAATGACTTCGTCATAGGCTCTCAGCGCATTCATTGCCAGGTTCATAGCTTGGTTCTCCTTCGCGTCGCTCCCAGCTTAGGCTGCTCGTTTCAAGGTCGCGTCGGTCGCCGGTTCTTCGGCTTCAGTGCGCGGTTGGGCGAAAGAGACGACGGGATGGTCTTCTTTGGCTTGTTGTGCTTGAGCGTCCGCGACAATGGCAAAAACATCGTAATTGAATTTTGCTGCCAGTCGTTCACGGATTTGATGTAACTCTTCGATAATCGGGCCTGGTGTCATTGCGATTCCTCCAATTCTTCCGGTGAAACAATCAGCGGGACTTCATACCCCGCCTGCCGAAAAACACGATCTACCATTCTGCGTATGTGCGCGTTGGCGATGTGTTTGAAGTTCCACGTTAGCAAATAATCCATCTGATGCACAGTTGCCGCCGCAATATGCACTGCGTCACGTGCAGCTTTAAGCGGCAGGACTTTTCTAGTCAGCAACTGATCAGCCAGTTGCGCCACTTCCCCTGTCAGATCAAGCTGCGCAAAGCCGTCCATCGCTTTTAGCCTTTTGACGACTTCGTCCGGATCACCATCACGCGCTTCACGCAACACCATTTCAGAGATGAAAAGATCGTGATTGCCCCGTTGGTTTTCCCACCAATCGTTGGTCAACTGTTGCCGTGCAGCCACGATCAAATCGCGGCTGCGACGGGCAACAAGGTAGCTGACAAAACTGGTTTCCAGATACACCTTTGCCATAATTCGCCTCATTTCGCCGGAGTGATTTCGACTTTGCGATACATGATTTTGGTATGGTCGCCCTGGAGCATGATCGGGCCGGGAGCGGCTTCGTCGCTGTCCAGAGCGCCTCCGGTGATGCCGGGGATAGTTTCGTTATCAATGATGGTTTGGCCGTTGAATACGACGGTGACTTTGCGGCCAATCAGAGTGATGTCCAGCGTTTGCCATTCGCTGGGATTTTTTGCAGCGTTCACCAGCGGTTTCAGCCAGCCGTAGACGGCTCCCATACGCAAACTGTCCAGCACTTGATTGAATCCATCGCTGATCTGCGTTTCGTAACGGCCTCGCAAGTACACGCCGCTGTTGCCGTTGGCCGGAACCTGGAATTCGATATGGGCTTTGAAGTCGGTGAACTTCTGTTCGCTGATGATGTCTGCGCAGGGCGTTTTGTTGGTCATCACGCCATTTTCCACGCCCCAGCAATTCGGGTGCGCGTTGTTGCGGAGCTTCCAACCGGTCAGGTCTTTGCCATTGAATAGTTGAATGGGCTTGCCCCAGGTGACGGCTTTGGCGGATGTCAGCGCCGGAGCGCGTTTGCCCGTCCACGAAATCGCTTTGCCGGTTTCATCGCCGACGGTTCCGGCCAGTTGTTCGCCGCTGAGTTTGCCGGTGAAGACAAGTTCTTTTGGCGCGGCTTCGTATTGGGCGGGGATGACAATGGTCAGTTGGCCATTGGTGTATTCGATTTTGGAGGCGTAACGCATGCTGCCGAAGCGGCCCACAAAGCTGGCCATCAATTCGTTTTCTTTGCGCAGCCGGACTTCCAACCATGAAGGGTAGCTGACGCCGTCGGCTCCCTGGACGGTGATGTCCCATCGGCCAAGCACGGCATCGGCGAAACCGACAGTTTGGGCAAGGGCGGGGAAGGCGAACGCGCACAGGCAAAGGCCCAGCGCCAATTGAATAGCAAACCGTTTCATCAGTGATCTCCTAAAATTTTGGGTTTTGACAGGCTCCAGGTATTACAGCCCGAATTTTTCCAACCGACGATAAAGTGCGCTACGGCTCAAGCCCAAGGCTTCCGCCGCTTTGCTGACGTTGCCGTCAAAACGGGCGAGCGTCTTTTTGATCAGATAACACTCTACGTCTTCCAGGCTCATTTCTTCCAGTCGGGCGGAGCTTTCAGAGGATTGATATAGCCCAAGGTCGCTGGCTTTGATGATTGTGCCTTGAGCCATCAGCACTCCGCGTTCGATGGCGTGGTCCAGTTCGCGGACGTTGCCCGGCCATTGGTGCTCGGTCAGAGCGCGCATTGCTGCTGCGTCAAAATCCGTGACCAGCTTTCGATAACGTGCGGCGTTCTGTTTCAAGAAGTGAGCCGCCAGCAGAGGAATGTCTTCGCGACGGTCGCGGAGGGCGGGCAAGCGGATTTCGACGGTGTTCAGCCGGAACAGCAAATCCTGGCGGAATCGTCCGGCTGCGACTTCGGCGTGCAGGTCGGCGTTCGTCGCCGATACTATTCGCACATTTACTTTGCGAGTTTTTGATGAACCGACGCGCTCGAATTCGCCGGTTTCCAGCACGCGCAACAGCTTGGCCTGTTGAGGCATGGAGATGTTGGCAATTTCATCCAGAAACAAAGTGCCTTCGTCGGCGAGTTCAAACCGGCCTACGCGGTCGGTTTTGGCATCGGTGTAAGCGCCTTTGATGTGGCCGAAAAGTTCGCTTTCAAAAACGCCTTCGGACAATCCGCCGACATTGACGGTGACCAGAGTTTTGTTGGCTCTGTGAGAAATCGAATGCAGCACGCTGGCAACGACGCCTTTGCCTGTGCCGTTTTCGCCGGTAATCAGGACGTTGGCGTCCGAAGGGCCAACGCGGGCGATGACTTGCAACACTGGCTGCATGCTCGGAGCTTCGGCAATCAGCTTGGAGCGATGTTCGCTCCTCAGCAATTGGTTTTCGGCTTCCAGTCGCTGGCCTTTTTTCAGCGCCTGGCCGAGTTCAATCTGCGTTCGCAAAATGCTGATCAACCGTTCGTTTTCCCAGGGCTTCTGGACGAAATCACGCGCTCCTCTGCGCATGGCTTCAACGGCCAGATCAACACTGCCCCAGGCTGTCATCACGACGACGGGCAGGGAACCATCCATCGCCTGAAGCTGCGCCAGCAAATCCAAACCTTCCTGCCCGGAAGTTGTGTCGCGGGTGTAATTCAAATCAATCAGCGCCACGTCAAAGTCGCGGGCTTCGATGGAAGTTAAAATCTGTCCGGGCGAAGCGGCGGTTTCCGCCTGAAAACCTTCGCTTTTCAGCAACAGGCGCAGTGCTTCCAACACATCGGGTTGATCGTCTGCAATTAGGATTTTGGGAAATGAGTTCGAGCTTTTCATAACTGCCTGATTCTATTCTTTCACCAACCATCCGTCAGCCAGATTGATGATGCGATTGCCATAAGTCGCGTTCACTTCGGAATGCGTCACCTGGACGATGGTCGTGCCTTCGTTATTCAGCCGTTTGAACATTTCCATTATTTCCTTGCCCTGGCCGGAGTGCAGATTGCCGGTCGGTTCGTCGGCCAGAATGATTTTCGGGTTGGCGATGACGGCGCGGGCGACGCCGACCAATTGCTGCTGTCCGCCTGAAAGCTGAGTAGGATACAAGTCCTTTTTGCCTACGATATTGAACTTGTCCAGCACATCGCCGACGATGGCTTCGCGTTCGCCTTTTTTGATGTCGCGGTACGAAAGCGGGATTTCCAGATTCTCGTAAACGGTCAGGTGATCCAGCAAATGATAGCTCTGAAAGACAAAGCCTATGTTGCGGTTGCGAATGACGGCGCGGTCTTTGGGC
>JAGNMH010000624.1 GCA_017991275.1 Acidobacteriota bacterium | reverse complement strand
AAACGATAAGCCCCGATGCGACGGCCCAACATTGCATCGGCTGGTTCGTTGGTTACCGCAAACGTGGCGTGTTTGATTGGCTCATCCAAAAAGCCGTCGGCGGTTTCGTGGTCTAACAGTTCCAGCACCTCGCGGCGTAATTCTTCATCGCCGCCACAAACGCTGGTCAGATAAGCTCCGCGTTCAGCCGGTGGACGATCCACAACCGTGCCGAAAATCTCTTCGATGCGTTGCCAGCGTTCGGGATTCATTTCACCGCCGGCTGAGTTCGCGGTGCAACCAGGCCCGCGCCAATCGCGTTTCGTTGTTGATTGTGGCGGTGGAAAGGTTCAGCGCGGCGGCGGTTTCTTCCAGGCTCATACCGCCGAAATAACGCAACTCTATGATCCGCACTTTACGTTCGTCGAACGACGCCAGCGCAATCAAGGCGTCGTCCAGCGCCACCAATTCCTCGGCTTTTTCGTCTGAATAAACCCAGGCTTCTTCCAGAGACAATTCCACCTCGCCGCCTCCGCGCTTGGCTGCCACATGCGTTCGCGCATGCTCAACCAGAATCTGTCGCATCAACCGCGCCGCCACGCCAAAAAAATGGCTGCGGCTTTGCCATTCCGGGGAATCCTGTTTGACCAGACGCAGGTACGCTTCGTTGATCAGCGCAGTCGGTTGCAGTGAATGATCGGCGCGTTCGCGGCGTAGATAGCTTTGTGCCAATCGGTGTAGCTCCTGATAAACAATTGGCATCAAAAGGCTCAGCGCAACCTGATCGCCCTGACTCCATCGCAGTAGCAGCGGCGTGATTTCATTGGGTGGCGGCGTTTGCATAAACTCAATTTTGCGTCCCCGCCCAAAAAGAAGTCAACAAATGGCGCGCTACGATTGGAAAAAGCTGCAAGCTACCGTCACATTTGGGATTACAAAAGCGAAACCCTGGCCGTTCGCCGATAACACGAAGTCTTTTCGTGTTATCGGCGAACGGCCAGGGTTGTTTGCGGTTCAAGTTGGATCGCTTTTTTTACGGCGCGAAGTAACCAGACATATCAATCACCAGATCAGTGCCGGCAGATGAGCAGCGCTTGAAAGCTCCATCCGCTCCCAGCCCCACGATAAGTCAAATTTGCTTGAGCGCCTGGTTAAAAACTAATTTGGCTGACGAACCGAGACTGCCAGCGAATTTAGGAGCATTCGACGATAAGCTGGATTATCCGCAATCTGAGCTGTTTTGTGGCCGATGCGCGCGACAATCTGGCGGTTGTCGGACATTCGCCGCCCGGCAGTATTCCAATCCTGGGGACTCCAAATTCACTTCCTCGCGGCTAAGGTCAACGAATGTGCGAAATCGGGCGCGGCGGCGAAATCGGCGTTGCTCTAACTGTGGACGGCGCAATTGCAAACATTGTTCAGGTCAGTATCGAGTAAACCGTCTGGAGTTAAACAAAAAGCGCCGGGAAGCCATAATGATCTTCCCGGCGCTTTCACTTTTATATACGGATTTTGCTAAGCTTTCGGCTCTTAGATCTTTTCGCCACGGGCGCGCATATCGGCCAGCACTTTCTCGATGCCGAGCTTATCAATCGTCTTGATGCCGCGCGGAGTGACGCGCAGGCGCACCCAACGGTTTTCGCTTGGAATAAAGAATCGGTGCGATTGCAGATTCGGCTCAAAACGGCGCTTGGTGCGATTGTTGGCGTGCGAGACGTTGTTGCCCGACATCGGCTTCTTGCCGGTTACTTGACATACTTTAGCCATCGGTGTCCTCCTACTGGAAAAATTGCTTATGATCGAAGGGGGCGAAGATAACACGATGGCGACGGAAAAGGCCAGCGGCGCGAAATTTTTTCAGTAATACCTGATTGCGCTAGTGGTCTGCTTGTCGGTGCGAGCTGAAACAAGGCTTGACTTGCCAAACAGTTTTGGGTTTGAATGCCTTTGCCCGATACGACGCCCCTCACAATTAGGCATAAGCAAGAAAGCTCTTTTTCACTAAACCAATCCTTTTTTAAGACCCTCGAAAGACCCTTCGCCGCCAACGCGGCATCTGATCGGAAAGCCCATCCGAGAAAATCGAATCATTCTACTTTGAAATGTTTGGTGTGTTTGGCTAAAGCTTTGAGTCAAAGCCATTAAATAACACTCTGAAGCAACCTAAGTGCTTGAAGCTCAATCTGACGACGCCGAATGCGGTTGTCGTTTGCGCCGTCCCCAAAGTTGCTTCCCAAAACTCACACCAATCATGAACAGCCCCACCGGTTTTAATAATTATTCGTCATTAAGTCGTTGTGGCGCAGGCCACGATCAGCGTCAGGAGATGTATTAAATGAGAAGTCAGAGAAGTTACAAGGCTGCCTACCGTTCGATCTTATCCCGTATATTTTTCAATTCTTCATTTCGCTCTGCGTTAATTCTTTTAGCGGTGGTTGCCGCCTCGTTTTCATTTTTTGCCTGGCAGAGCAACGCCTCAGCAAATACCAGTCCAACTTTGAGAAAGATTCGCCAAGTGTTTCGCTCGGCTTTGAACCTGACTCCGGTGGTGGCAGTGCAGGGCGGTATCGGCTCGCGGACAATGATTTCCACGATTGCGGGCGGAGGTTTTTCGACGAATGCTCCCATCAAGCAGGCGCCAATGGTTTTGCCGACTGCGGTGGCGACCGATCCGAAAGGACGCGGTTTTTATGTCATTGACGACATCAACGGAACCAGTTTGTTGCGCTTCGTCAATACGACCGCCAATTCTGTTAACTTGGGTGGAGTCACAATACAGCCCGGCAGCATCAACCTGATTGCCGGAGGTGGACAATTGGCCGATTCTACTTCTCCCACCGAAGTTGATCTGACTTTGATTAGCGGTCTGGCCGTAGACCCAAGCGGCGATGTTGTGTATTTGGCTTCGTCGGTGGTCAACGCCATTCGTGCGATTAACCTGGGCACACAGGATTTCACGATTCTGCGCCAGACGATTCAACCCGGCACAATCAAAACCATCTTTAACCTCAGTCGCCCTGATGTCCGTTCGTTGAACGTGAATTCAGCGCGCGAATTCTTTTACATCGGCACAGCGCCAACCACCGCATCGCGAGTCGTTTATAAACTTGATCCAACGGGCAACAATAACGCTGGGCTGGAAACCATTTATGCCGGAGGCGGCACTCCCGTATTCGGCAACGGCGACGGTCAAACGGCGACTCAAGCCAAGCTGACTTCACCAATGGGGCTGGCGATTGACACCAACGGAAACCTGCTGATTGCCGAAGGCGGCGACACAAGAAACAACCCTGGCGCTATTCGCAGAGTTGATCCGGGCGGAATTATTTTGACGCTGGCGGGGAATCTGGAATTCCCGACAGGGATAACTCTGGGGCCGAATAACAGCATGTATGTTGCGCTGGGCAATGCTCAGCAGATCATCAAAATTTCTTCTTTTGGAGACAAAACACGAGTCGCCGGAGCCGCGACCCCTACGGCTTGCAATCAGACGGAAAACCCGACTTGCGGCGATGGTGGCGTAGCAACTTCAGCGCTTTTGAATTTGCCGGGCAGCACTCAAATCAGAAACCTGACTCTGGCCACCGATGCCAACGGGTTCTATTTGCCGGATTACACTTTTCGTCGGGTTCGTTACGTCAATCTTGGAGGAGCTTCGGTCAACGTTGCAGGCACGATCATCGGTGGTAATCAGATCAATACAGTTGTGGGCAGCGGCCAGGAATCGCCTTACGACAACATCCCAGCGACAATCACCGATCTGCAAATGGCTGCGGGTGTGTCTGAAGACCCGAACGGCAATCTGTTTGTCGCCGACACCAATGCAGACCCGGTCGGCAGCATTCGATTTATTAATCGCGGTCAGACGCCGGTGACGATGTTTGCCAACACAGCCTGGGCGATGACCATTCAGCCCGGCGATATCGCTACGCTGAACAACAAGGCCGGTGAACCGGCAGTTGACGACCGAATTACAACCGCAGTCTTCGCTTCACCTCAGGGCATTCACGCCACGGCCAATGGTCTGTTCATTGTGGATTCGCAATACGGG
>JAGNMH010000623.1 GCA_017991275.1 Acidobacteriota bacterium | reverse complement strand
GATCAAGAAAGGGCGGGCGCGGAAAATTCGTCGGCATTCCATTACTAAGCAAAAAAGCGGGCTGCAATTGGTCGTTCGGCGAAACGAACACCGGAGTGGCGTTGAAGCCTTGCGTGCCGAAATGCCGCCCGTAAAGCGGATAAGGTTCGTAACTCAAAC
Organism: Acidobacteriota bacterium; assembly: GCA_017991275.1. Taxonomy (GTDB): domain Bacteria; phylum Acidobacteriota; class Blastocatellia; order RBC074; family RBC074; genus RBC074. Next base: position 3,871 of record JAGNMH010000623.1, on the reverse strand, counting down.
CGTAACTGGTGCGGACAACCGTGCGGCGGTTGTTGCCTGGGTTGACGGTCAGACTGACGAAAGGTTCAACGCGCGCAGTGACGGGTTGCAGGCCGCGTCCAATGCCGTCGCGTCCAGCAAAGATTAGTGCGCCGGGTTTTCCATTTGCAGGGTTCACTTGATCCAGCGAAACAGTGGATTGGCGGTTGTACTTTTCAACCCTGGGAGTCGCGACTTCAAAACTAAGGCTGCCGTACAAACTCACGCCGGGGCGAACCCGCCATTGATCGCTAAAAGTGCTGTCGAAAAAATTGTTGCTGTAATACGACGGATGCAGAACGATGCCTTCTTCGCCGCGCGAAACCATTCCTAGCAGGAAACCGGCAAAGCTGCTGCCTGTATTGCGAACTCCTGGCAATCCGGTAATTGAGTTGGTGAATGAAAACCACCCCGACGGGAACGACGGGTTCAGCGAATTGACGAAGCTGCGTCGCGCCAGCGCAGACATTTGTACCGTGTGGTTTTTGCGATTGATCGAAACAGCCGCCGAGCCGTTGTAATTGTAACTTCGATCTCGAAATACGGCCGTCGAAGGTCCAATCGAAAGATAGCCGCTGCTGAACGTCAGACGTGGAAAGTAACCGGCGAACAATCCCTTCAATCCAAATTGCCGCGGATAATCCTGCGCGGAGTCTTGTTCAAATGACGTGGTTGCCGAATAAATCACCGAAGCGCGAAACGTCCAGACTGTGTGAGGCGAAGCCGTGAAAACATCCTGGGCGCTGAGACTGCCGTTTTCGTAATTGTAACTTGGCGAACCTGAGTTTGCCGGGCCAGGGTAATACTCCGGCGATTTGCGAAGCCCGCGCGACAAATTGAAATTGAAGCCGAGCTGCTGTTTTTCCGTCAGCCGGTGATCCAGCTTGGCGATTGTTCCGTCGGCTCGATTTTCAAACGGAGAGTTCACCCAATAATTGTTTTGCAGAAACGGCCCTACGTTGATGTTCGATCTTGGATAAAGGGCGATCAGCGATTTGGCAATTGGCTCCAACCGATTGGCGGGGATGATGTTGCCGGGAAATTGGTCGCGCAGGTATTGCAAATTCGTCTCTGAAATTGCCAGGGTCGGATCGTAAGCAGGGTTGGGGCGCGTGGTCAGCGGATCGTAAATCGGAATAGGATGGCCAGCGCTGTCCACCAGGTCTGAAAAATCTCCTTGTCGTTGTTTGTCGGTGGCGACGGTGAAAAGCGCGCTTTGGGCTATGCGTTCGCGTGTGGCTTCGAAGTTGACAGAAAAGAACGTCCGACTGCGTCCGTCAAAAAGCTTTGGCAACCACACTGGCCCGCTGACGCTGAACCCGTATTGATTTCTTCGCAACAGGGACTTGGTTCCGCCCCGCTGTCTAACTTCATGCGGAACGGCGTCGAACAAATCATTGCGCAGGTTTTCGTAAATTCGCCCGCTCAATTTGTTCTGCCTGCCCGCGGATTTGACTTTGCCTGTGCCTCCGCTGAGCGAGTTCATCTGAGTGCGAAATTCATTCAGCGCTTTTTGCAGTTCGCTGGGCTGCTGTGATTGCGCGGCAGGAGTCGGTGTTGGTGTCGGCGATGGACTTGGAGTTGCGGAATTCTGGCCGCGAACCTGTCCTGCAAATACGGTCGCGAGTGCGAGGGCCAAAATTGATCCAATAACCAAAAATGTTAAATGTCGAGAAGTATTATCCGGTTTCATCTGAAATAAAAAAATTTGTTGAATGATTACTGAAAATTTCCACCACCGGCAATTACGACGATGATGAAAGTTGGGATACGAAATTTTGCCTGACGCCTGAACTCTTGTCACCTTCGCGGCCTGAAGCTTATGCTTCGCCGCGTTCAATGCATTTCAAACAATAAATCATCTTCAAGAAGCATGGGGATCAAGCTTTAGCTTGCCGTTTCAATTGCTCCGCTTGCCAGGCTGGCCGGCTAAAGCTTGTGCTCCATGCTCTTTCAAGGAGCGAATATGCACATCACCCGGCGGCAAATTGCCGTTTTATTTTGTTTTGTTCTGGCGCTTTCAAATCTGATTTTGCCGGCGTCGGCGCAACAGCGCCGACGAGCAGCCAGTTCTCCCAAAAAAGTCCGACTGGTCGTTGGCATAGTCATTGACCAGTTTCGCGCCGATTACCTGAGCCGTTTCGCCGACCAATTCGGCGAAGGCGGATTCAAACGATTGCTGGACGGCGGAGCGGTTTTCACCAACGCCAATTATATTCACACGCCGACTTACACGGCTTGCGGGCATTCGACCCTGATGACCGGAGCGCCCCCGTCAATGACCGGCATCATCGGCAACGAATGGTATGACCGCACAACCGGCAAACGTGTAACCAGCGTCAACGACGACAAAACCAAATTACTTGGAGGCAGAGAAGGCGCCAGCGGAATGTCTCCGCATCGTTTGCTGGGTTCCACCATCGGCGACGAAATGAAGTTCGCGACAGCCGGACAAGCCAAAGTCATAGGCATTTCATTCAAAGACCGTTCGGCTATTTTGCCCGCAGGCAAACGTCCGGACGCCGCTTATTGGTTCGACGGTTCGACTGGAAATTTTGTCACCAGCAGCTATTACGCAGCAGACCTGCCGGACTGGGTAAAAGATTTCAACCGCGACCAAAATTGCCGGAAGTATTTCGGCACGAAATGGGATCGCCTGTTGCCGGAATCGGCGTATGCGCGCTCGGCCCCAGACGATGTTACTTATGAAAAATCATCGTTCGGCACAAAGTTTCCGTACACATTGAATGGCGGCGAAGACAAACCCGGAGCGAAGTTCATCAATCAATTTGAAGCTTCACCAATGGCCAACGATCATCTGGTCAACCTGGCCAAAGCCGCCATCGAAAACGAAAAGCTGGGTGCGGACGATGTGACTGATTTGCTGACAATCAGCTTTTCGGCCAACGACCTGTTGGGGCATTTTCTGGGGCCGTATAGCCAGGAAGTTCAGGACATGACTTTGCGAACCGACCGCTCTTTGGCCGAGCTATTCAGCTATCTGGACAAGAAAATAGGGCTGGATCAAATCGTTATAGCGCTGACCGCCGATCATGGAGTGGCTCCAATTCCTGAACAAGTCCGCGCGCTGGGTTATGGCGGCAGAGTCGAGGCGAAGCAAATCACGGAAACCGTTACCGCCACATTGAACCAGAGATTTGGCGAAGAAAAATGGGTGATCCAGGCTGTCAACGGAAACGTTTACCTGGACGATGCGGCCATTGAACGCCGCAAGTTGAATTCTGGAGAAGTCGAAGCCGCGGCTGCCCAAGCCGTCCTGAAAATTGCCGGAGTTAATTCTGTTTTCACACGGTCAGACATCATTGCTGGCCGGATGCCAAACAACGCAATTGCGCGCAGCGTAGCAAATGGCTTTCACGCTCAACGCAACGGCAACCTGGTTATCGTCACCGAACCGTTCTATTTCATCGGCGAAGGCGTGACGACAACTCACGGTTCTCCTTATAAATACGACACTCATGTGCCCGTGATTTTTTACGGTGCTGGCATCGCGGCTGGAAAATATCCAGCGGTCAGCAGCCCGGCGGACATTGCCCCAACGTTGGCGTCCATACTGAACCTGGAAACTCCCAGCAATTCGGTTGGGCGAATTCTGACTGAAGCAATCAAAGCGAAATAGCGCAACGTTCGTAGCCCCGGCTTCAGCCGGAATCTCGGCAAGCGAAACCTTACGGCTAAAGCCGGGACTACGAACGTTAAGGCATGGTTTGACCATTACAAAACCAGCACAGTAGAATCCCGCTTACCTTCGCACCTCAACCTTTTCGGAGAATTTGCAATGAATATTCAAGACATAGAAAACCTGCTTGGAGCAGAAGGTCAGGCCTTGCTG
>JAGNMH010000622.1 GCA_017991275.1 Acidobacteriota bacterium | reverse complement strand
TCTTTGACGATGACCGGAATGCCGTGCAGTGGTCGCAGCTTTTTCGTGCGTTTGAATTCGGCGTCCAGCTTGTCCGCTTCGGCCAGCGCGTTTGGATTGATGACGACAATCGCGTTGAGCTTGGTGGATTGGTCGTAAGCGGCGATGCGTTTCAGATAGGCTTCGACCAATTGGCGGCAGGTCAGCTTGCCTGAACGAAAGGCGCGATGGATGTCGGCAATCGTCGCTTCAACCGGCTCAAACTTCTTTGTCTGTGCAACCGTCAAGCAATTGAAACTCAGCAACAAGACTGCCAGCAAGGCCAGTGAGCGTTGCGTCCATTGACCAAGGCCGATGTGCGAATCAAGAAACACGTTGTTTTTTCCTTTCACTGATTTCATTTTGCGCGGTCATAACTTAGCCCCGAGCCAAATTTGAAGAGCGGCGCTTTGGAATCATACGGCAGGTCTTCCAACTGTTCCCGCACTGCGTCCATGGATGACGGCAATTCAAACGGCAGCTTGCCTGTCGGATTGAACTTGCCCATCAGCACATCGAAAAGTGCTTCATCAGTAACGCCAAACGTAGCAAGCAAGGCGGCGGATTCATTGGCCAATTCGGGGATCACATACGGACTGTCAAATTGCATCACGATGATTGTCGGCTTCTTTTGCATCAGCGCGCGAATGGGCGTAAGGCGCGCCGGGGGGATGGTCAAATCAACGGGTTGGCCGCCTCCACCGGGTCTGCCACCTGCAAAGCCGCCGCCGGGCCTACCTGCGCCACCGCGCCCGCCACCTTGCCCACGGCCACCACCTGGGCCGCCGCCAGTTGCGCTCACACGCACGATGCAAACATCTGCGTCATCGGGGTTATTGGTGGAAACATAACCAAACTGCGCGGCAACCGAAGCGTCCAAGCCTTCGACATACATGCGAATGCCTTTCTTCAGCGGCAGAATGTTGTTGGCGTTTTTCAGCAACACGATAGATTTGCGCTGTGCCAGGTCGGCTTTTTCCTGGAATTCTTTTTTGCGAACGGTGTGTTCTGCGTCTTCGGGGTTGGCGTAGGGATTCTCAAAAAGGCCAAGGCCGAAATACACGCGCATGATGCGCCGCGCCGATTCGTCAATGCGCGCTTCGGTGAGTCCGCCGCCTTTGACCAATTCGACAATGATTTCCGGCGTAGCATCACCGCCGATGCGGTCTACTCCGGCTTCGATGGCTTTTTTGTAGCGGTCTTTGACGCTCAGATTTTCGACGCCCCACGGCATCCCAGTGGAAACGCCTGTGTCGGAATTGACGACGCCCGTGTAACCCAGTTTATTGCGCAGCAAATCGGTGATGATTTCTTTGTTGTACGCCATGCCGAGGTCTTCGCTGGTGAGGCCTTTGGGCACAGCGTAATAGGGCATGATCATCGCCGTTCCGGCGGCAATCGCGGCTTTCCACGGCTGCAAATGGTATTCAAGGTTTTTGCCCGGATAGACCTGATTCTTGCCATAGGCAAAATGCGCATCCAACCCGTCATCCGCCGGACCCGCGCCAGGAAAATGTTTGGTCGTCAGCGCGACACTGCGTGGGCCAAGCTTTTCTCCCTGAAAGCCGCGAATCAAAGCTGTAATGATTTCCGCCGTCAATTTCGCGTCTTCGCCAAAGGTTTCACGGAAGCGATTCCAGCGCGGTTCAGTCGCCACATCCGCCGTCGGATGATACGCGCCGCGAATACCGACAGAGACATATTCCTGCGCAGCGATGCGGGCAAACTCTTCTATCAACGCCGTGTCGCGCATCGCCGCCAGACCCAATGGGCCGGGCCATTGCGAAAACGCACTGCCCGCTTCAATAAAGCCAAACGCATTCTGCGCGCCGTTTTGGTTGCGCGGATTCGTGACAAAAATCACGGGAATGCCCAGCCGCGAGCCTTCGGCAATTTGCTGCACACCGTTGAGCCAGTTGGCCATTGTTCTGGGAGGAAGATTTTCGCGATTGATGAACTGGCGAATATGGCGTCTATTAATCGCCTCAGTCGTCGCAGGCACGTTCAACATTACCGGCCCCGGATTGAACGGGTTCACCCCATAAACCGCCTGTTCGTTGACCGTGCCGCTTGGCCCGGCTGACAGCGTCGGCCCGACCATCAGCCCGGCTTTTTCTTCGATGGTCATTTGCGCGACCAGATCATTGACGCGCTCATCAATCGAACGCCGCCAGTCTTCGTAAACATCCAGCTTGCCGTTTTTGTTGAGGTCTTTGAAAAGCAGCCCATTGATTTGCAGGACCTGGGCAACACGCGCATTGATGATCGGTTGTTGAGTGGTCGCTTGACTGAATACGCCGCTTGTTAGCAGCAAAGGAATGCACAACAAAATGACTTTTTTCATCTTATTTCTCCGGCAAAACGTCTGCCCCGCTGATTTTGAAAACGAATGCGTGATGGCACGGAGCCTGATCCGGCCCCAGGTCGGGAGTCGTGATGGTCAGTGTGCCGTTTTTGAATGAAGCCTTCAGCGCGCCGGGCACGCCCAGCATTTCGACTTTGGCGTTGGCCGGAGCTTTGATGTTTCGCAATACAAGCTGCTTGCCCGGCCAACCTGCTGTGATGGCGTAAAGCGCATCCGGCTTTTTGGTAAAGAACACCTGCTTGACGGCCACGCCATCTTTCGGTTGTTGGCCAATTTGATCCATCAATTTGTACTTCACCATGAACTCGCCGTATTGCTGGTCAGGACGTTTGCCGTCACTCCATTGCGCGGAGCGTCCGGCGGTGCGCGTGCCATAGATAGCTTCGCCGTTCACGTTCAGCCAGTCGCCGATTTCCAGCAGCCGTTGTTCCATGATCGGCGGAATCGTGCCGTCGCCATTCGGGCCAATGTCCAGCAACAGGTTTCCGCCTCGGCTGACCAGGTCAATCAGCGTGAAGATGAATTCGCGGCCAGTTTTGTAATCGTCAATGCGTTCGGCGCGATTGACTCCGTACGAATACGCCATGCCTCGGCTTTCTTCCCACGGATGCGAACCGTCTTTCAATCCGGCGGCATATTCCGTAGTCCAATAGCCGCCGTGTTTGTGGCGTGAATCCTTGCCCCAGCGGTCGTTGACGACGACTTCGTCTTTGTTAGGCGTTTCGTTGAACAGCCAGGCCAGCAGGGATTCGCTGCCCCAATCTTTCGACGGCATATCCCATTCGCCGTCGCTGAAGATGATCGAAGGTTGGTAGCGTGTGACTACGTCTTTGAATTGCGGAGTCATGTGTTCGGTGACGTAACGCGCGCGGTCGGTTTGCCAGAGTGGGTTGTACCATTCGTAAAGCGAGTAATAGAACCCGAACTTCAAGCCTTCGGCGCGCGTGGCGGTTGCCAGTTCGCCCAGCACGTCGCGCTTCGGCCCGATTTCGACTGCATTCCACGGACGCCCCCAGGTTCGGCTGGCTTCGGCGCTGGGCCACAGCGCGAAACCTTCGTGATGCTTGGAAGTCAGCACGACGTATTTGATGCCGCCACGTTTGAAGATATTCGCCCATTGTTTGGCGTCGTAAAGCTCGGCTTTGAACTGCGGCGCGAAATCCATGTAATCGAAGCCGTAATTTTTCTGATGAAACTCTCGCCAGGGAGCGAACTTCGCCTGATTGCCCGCGATGCGGTTCCAATACCACTCAGCGTATTCGCCAACCTGACCGTAACCGGGAACGGAATAGACTCCCCAATGAATGAAGACACCGAACTTGGCGTCAATGAACCACGTCGGCGTGGGGCGCGCATCCAGCGATTCCCACTTCGGCTCGTATCGCTTTGTCTGCGCCATCGCAGGTAACAGAGTGAAACTGACGATAAGCAGAGCCGCAAACGATTTTCGGGATGAATTCATAACCGTGGGTTTTAGTGATGTTCCAGAGTTGTTCATAGTGGATCGCCTTTCTGATTATTTTGAGTCGTATTTTTTAATAGCCACCTCACTGTCGAGATAACCAAAGCGGCAAGCTTTGGTGCGCAAGGTTGCCGGACGTTTGAGCGTTAGTTCCCCGGTATACAGCAGCCAATGCGGCTTTGCTCCCGCC
>JAGNMH010000621.1 GCA_017991275.1 Acidobacteriota bacterium | reverse complement strand
CACTCCGCGCATTTTTGAGGAACTGGCTGCGCGAGGAATCGTCGTCGCCGAAATCACTCATCACGTAGGTTATGGGACTTTTCAGCCGATCAGAGTTGAACAAGTCGAGGAACACTCAATCGCGGCGGAAAGCTACGAAATTGGCGAAGCCGCCGCCGCAAAAATCAACGCCGCCAAACTGGCAGGCAAACAAGTAATTTCAATCGGCACGACTTCGGTCAGAGCGTTGGAAAGCGCCACAAACCTGGACGGTTCGGTTCGTGCTGAGCGTCGCAGCACGGAATTGTTCATTTATCCGGGTTATCAATTCCGAGTCGTTGACGCCTTGCTGACCAATTTTCATTTGCCGCAATCTTCGCTGCTGATGCTGGTTTCAGCTTTGGCGAACAAGGATTTGACCCTGGCCGCGTATCACCATGCTGTCGCAAACCGTTACAGATTTTACAGTTACGGCGACTGCATGCTTGTGATCTAAATCAGTGGCTGATCATCGGTAGCTGGCGATCTGAACCGACCGCTGGCTACCGGCTACCGTTTATGCAAGTCATCAATCATTACTCCAGAGCCTTCAAAGGTTTAATGCGCCCGCTGGTTTTGTCCGACTTGAATGAGTTGTGGCAATTGGATTTGCGCGTTTTCCTGGATGGCGAGGCTTACGAACTTGAGACCTTTCGTTATCTGCTGACCAACCCCAAAGCTATTACTCGACAGATTCGGTCGGATTATGACGAGATGGCGGCTTTCGGAATCGCTGTCATTGAACCATCCGGCCAGGGCCATCTGACTGCCGTGGGAGTCGCCCCGGAATATCGCCGCCGTGGACTGGCCAGATTGATAATGCACGAAATCGAGCGCAGCCTGATCGCTCGCGGAGTGGGTTCAATCAAGCTGGAAGTTCGGGCAAACAATGTTGCGGCTCAGCAACTGTATGAACAATTGGGATACATCGTCACTCAGCGAATGGGGAAATACTACTCCAATGGGGGTGACGGTTATTCAATGGTTAAGTCTTTAGAAATCAGTAGTTAATCTATCTCCATCCTATTTCCATCTTCAATTTGGACTGAGTCTAACCTTGTTGTCTCAAAAAAATTTCTTCTACTAGGTAATTCCTGGCCAAAAGTAAGGATCAGCAATGACTTAGCTGACCAGGGCTTGCAATCCTAGGGTAAATTTCTAACTTTAAGATGCCTTTTTACCAATTTTGCTCCAATCTCAGGTTTGACAACATCCCGCTAATCAGCTATAAAACCAGTCACTTAGCGACATAAGCGCAGTGTTTGGCGAAGTGCCCGCAAGATTCGAAATCAATTTCCAGAGAGGGACATCGTATGAGGGAATCGCTCTCTAAACGATCCAAAACCACGGCAAAGATCACGGCGAAAGCCAAGTTGTCAGGTAATGGTGTGAAATCAAAAGTGGCAAAAGTAGCGAAGCCAACTTCGGCGGCAAAGCCTAAGTCGGCCAAGTTAAAAGCTGCGCCCAAACCAAAATCTCTCTCGACAACAAAAGCTAAACAGCGAACGACCGCGAAAGCGGCGCCGAAACCGGTCAAGCCCGCAAAGAAAACCGATAAAAAAATTGTCGTGCTGAAGAAGGTTGTCGCTAAAACACCTAAGCCTGTTTCAAAGCCAACGGCCAAAAAACCGGCTCCGAAAATTGCGGCATCCAAAAAAGTAACCAAACGGATTAGCTCCACAACAAAACCGGTGGCAAAACCGGTCAAGGTCAAAGCCAAAGCTCCAATCAAAACGGTCGTCATTCCGGCTAAAAAGGCGACACCTGTTAAAGTTGTGCCGCCGCCCGAACCGCCTCGCCGGGCTTCAACCACAGCGGCGTTGCGGGCTTTCGAGCATGCCGTGCGAGTTTTCAACCGCCGTCATTTCGAAGACGCCAAAGCAATGTTTGAAAGCTTGTTGGCGAAATTCCCGAACGAAGTCGAAATCATCGCCCGTTCACAGATGTACCTGCAGGTTTGCACTCAGAAGCTGGCTCATTTGCCTTCAACTCCGCGCAACGCAGACGAATTGTACGACCAGGGAGTTTATGCACTGAATTTGGGTGATTTCAGCCAGGCGAAAAACTTTTTTGAAAAGGCTTTGCGCATGAAGCCCGAAGAACCGCATCTGCTTTATTCGCTGGCAGCGGCGCATGCTCAAACCGGCGCTCATGATCAGGCCCTGGATTACCTTAAACGGACAATCCAGATTCAGCCGCGTTATCGAACTCAGGCGCTAAACGACTCTGACTTTTCCGAATTGCGTGAAAACAAACAGTTTCTGGAACTGTTGGGACTGGCTTCACCTTTCGATATTCTGCAAGCTCGACGATAAGAAAGAGTTTCTCCCACGAAATCACACGAACAAAACACGAAGGGAAGACAAAGAGATTTCTTCTTCGTGAGTTTTCGTGTGGCTTGGTGGGAGCCACTCCGTTGCTTGACGCTCTTAACGAATCCGCAGCTTCAACGCATTCGCTTTCACGCCATCCACCATCAGTTCCAGATCAACTTCGCCTTTTCCGATCAAGCTGCGCGGGATTCGCGCGTTGAACTGATCAAGTCCGAAAAAGCCTTCCGCCGCTCCGGCAAATAAAACCTCTGAACTGACACCGCCGATTTTGACTGCAACCGCGCCCAGAGAGCTGCGCCCTCGAAAACCCGTACCGTATCCAACCAGAAAAACCTGGTCGCTGGCATTTCCTAAATCTGGCCCCAGATCAATTGGCGCAGCGACGAACTTGTTTTGAGCCTGATCGAAAACCGCAACTGGCTCATAAATTTGCGAGCCGTCGGCTTTGATTCTCAAAACGACTGCCGCGGGAACGTCTCGCCCGTTGGAGTTCGCCGCAAACAACGCCGGAGCCACCGCCGCAATGTTGACAGTTCCGACCGCCAATTTGCCTTCGCCGTTTGTCACCAAAATCGAAGCGTCTCCGGCAGCCAGACTTTCGGGCATCAGAAAGTTAATCTGCCCAGGCGAGACAAAAAACAACCGCGCCTGTTTTTCCACATTCGCGCTGTCACGAACCGTCACAGAAGTTCCAGCCAGCGAAACTGGCAACGGAGAACTTGACCCAACCTGAACCGATGAAGCCAGATTGTCTCCGAAGGCGGCGACGATGGATGCTCCAGCCAACGACGAACCGCTGAAGCTGGCCGCCGAAACGCTGGCCACTGTGCCCAAATTCGACAGCAGGTTTTTCACGTCCGTGCGAATACCGGGAAGCATCGGGTAAAAAGCGTCGCCCGGACATTCGGTCGCTCCGGGACCGTCGCGATGACCGGAAATGTTGTTGATCGTCAACCCCGAAGCTGCGTGGCGAGATTGTCCGGCTGGATCAATTCCGCGCTGATCGGCTTTCCAGGCCAAAATCTTTTTCAAGCTGTTCAGCGCGGCAGGCGGCGGAGTCGAGCTGGTGAAATCGCCGATCACGACGACGCCCATTGTTCCGGAGTTGACTCCGCTGAAGTGCGCGCCAATGACGTTGTCACCTCCGGCCCGGCCTTCGTAAATCACGCCAGTCTGGTCAATAACGTAGTTGTAACCAATGTCCGCCCAACCATTTGAGAACACATGAAAATTCCAGATGCTGCGCACCGCAGCCGCCCAATCCCCGTTGATGGCTCCACTGGGACTGAAGGTGTGATGGACGACCAAATGCGTGACCGTCGTGTAGCTCAAACTTCCATGCGTGGTCACCTGCCCATCAGGACAGCCCCATTCGGTTCGAGTGACGATTGGTGGTTTGGGATATTTCTGTTGCTGTAAATTTTCTGTGCTCATAGCTTCCTTTGCCCTATTCTCAATTCGCTGCTGCATTTCACGCGGAGTCACGCCTGGACTGATGAAAACCATACGCAAGCCGGAAACTGTCGCCTGTTCTTTAGCCAAAATTCTGTACTGAACAAACCGCGTTCGTTGATCCAGTAACGCAAGACCACTGACCTGTTCGCCGCGTTCGTTGGCATAATCGCTGTGAGCCTTCATCGGAAACCATTCGCTCCAACTGATGCCGTCGGTCGAACTTCGCAGACTCAATTG
>JAGNMH010000620.1 GCA_017991275.1 Acidobacteriota bacterium | reverse complement strand
CCGCTCGTGAAGCCTTGCCCGCTGGTATTCATTTCATCGGAGGTCACCCGATGGCTGGCAGCGAAAACACCGGAGTCGAATACGCCCGCGCTGATTTGTTTGACCGCGCGACTTACGCGCTGGTGACTGACGCCGCGACCGACGAAACTCAATTCAATCGCTTCAAGACAATTGTCGAATCAATCGGCGCAAAAGTTTTGCTGGCCGAACCTGAAGCGCACGACGCCGCGGTTGCGTTAATCAGTCATCTGCCTCAATTGACGGCAACGGCACTTTCATCACTGCTCGGCGCTGAACACGATGGCGAAGTCGCCAAACGTGAGCTGGCTCAGGAATTGGCTGCGACTGGTTGGCGAGATATGACCCGGCTGGGCGGCAGCGCCTGGAGCGTTTGGCGAGACATCTGCCTGACAAACCAGCCGAACATTTCTGCCGCTCTGGGCGTTTTGATCGGCGAATTGCAAAACTTAAAGGAAGCTTTGGATGTGCGCGATTTCAACAAGGTGAAAGAATCATTCACCGCGGCAAAGACTTCAGTCGCCGAACATCGCGCAGTGCATTATGCAAACTTCGAGAAAATCTGAATCAGCAGTATCAACCTTTATCCAGAGTTGAAACCATGAAACTCGATATGTCATTGCCAGAGCTTGTCAGCGAAGCTGAAGCCGTCGCTCGTGATGTTCAATCAACTTTCGGACAACTGACTGCCGAGCAGTTAAATTGGAAACCCAGCGCCGACAGTTGGAGTGTGGCGCAATGTCTGGATCATTTGATCAACTCCAATGGCCAGATGATGTCGGCTTTTGATCCGGTCATTAGTGGAACGAAACAAACAACATTAATCGAGCGGTTGCCATTTTTGCCCAGCTTGATGGGACGGATGATGGTCAAGGTCGTGTCCCCCCAGGGAAAGCAAAAATTCAAAGCGCCCCCGGCTGCCGTACCGACGTCCAGCAAACTCGATCCGCAGATCGTCAGTCAATTCGTGACGCTGCAACAGGAAGTCGGTCAAAAATTCAAAGCGGTTGAAAACCTGAATCTCGACAAGGTCATTGTGACTTCGCCGTTTGTCGGAATGATTACTTATAGTTTGCTGGATGCTTGCCGGATTATAGTTGCTCACGAACGCAGACACTTTGAACAGGCTCGGCGAGTGATGGCGGCTGAAGGTTTTCCAAAATGATTTGTGGCTGATTTGCCAAAACGAAACGTTACAGTTCACGGCAACCAGCAACGGTTGCCGTAACTTTTTATCAGAGAGAATTGCAATTTATGAAGGAACAGATCGAACTGACTCAGCCCGAAGCGGCTGCCAAACAAACAGCCGAGAACCAAAATCATGGCTTCTGGTCAACGCTACGCGAAGCCGTAGCAGGATCAGAACAGAATTTCACCGAAGGCAGCATCGGTCGCGCGATCTTTTTGTTGTCGGTTCCGATGGTGTTGGAGATGGCGATGGAATCGCTGTTTGGCATCGTCAACATTTTCTGGGTTGGCAAGCTCGGCAAGGATCAGGCCGCAGCCGTGGGCATTACAGAATCGCTGCTGACGATTGTTTTCACTGTGGCGATTGGTTTGAGCATGGGCACGACGGCAATGGTCGCCCGGCGCACAGGTGAAAAAGACCCCGAAGGCGCAGCTCGCGCAGCCGAACAATCAATTCTGCTCGGCATTCTGGTTTCGATTCCGATTGCACTGATTGGCGTGCTCTTTCATCGCCAGTTTTTTGCTGCCATGAACGCCGAAGCCGCAGTCAGCGAGGCTGGTTCCGGTTACGCCTCAATCATCTTCGGCGCAAACGTCGTCATCATGCTGATCTTTCTGATCAACGCCATATTTCGCGGCGCAGGCAATGCCGCGATTGCGATGCGCTCTTTGTGGATTGGCAACATTATCAATCTGGTGCTTGACCCGTGTTTCATCTTCGGTCTGGGGCCGTTTCCAGAACTCGGGGTGAAAGGTTCGGCAATTGCGACGACCATCGGGCGAGGCGTCGCCGTGATCTATCAACTTTCGCGTTTGAGCGGCGGACACAGCCGAGTGCCCCTGCAATTCAATCGCCTGTTCAAACCGGACTTTGAGTTGATGTGGACGCTGCTGAAAATTTCAGTCGGCGGAATGTTTCAGATGCTGATCGCAACTTCGGCGTGGATGGTGTTGATGAGTCTGGTCGGAAGGTTCGGCAGCGCGGCTCAGGCGGGTTACACATTCGCCATTCGAATCATCGTCGTCACAATTTTGCCTGCCTGGGGAATGAGCAACGCAGCGGCGACACTGGTCGGCCAAAACCTGGGCGCGAAAAAAACCGACAGGGCGGAAAAATCCGTCTGGTTGACCTGCCACAGCAACGCCGTCTTTATGGCTGTCGTGACATTCGTCTATGTTTTCTTCGCTGAATTCCTGATTCGTATTTTCACTCACGACGAAACGGTGATTCCCTTCGGCGTGGATGCGCTGAGGTACATCGGTTACGGCTACATTTTTTACGGTTACGGAATGGTGCTGTCGGCGTCGTTCAATGGCGCTGGTGACACTTACACGCCGACTGTGATTAACCTGATCTGCTTTTGGGCGCTGCAACTTCCAATGGCTTACTGGCTGGCGGTGAAGACGACGTTCGGGCCAAGAGGGGTCTTTCTGGCGGTCACCATCGCCGAATCAGTGCTGGCGATCATCGCGATAGTTATTTTCAAGCGCGGCAGGTGGAAAACTCAGAGGGTGTGATGAGCGGTGCGGTACCCGCGCATAAGCAAGCAGCAAAATTAGACAGCCGCTTGCTTATGCGCGCGGTACTCCACCAGCCTTAAGTCAGCCGATAAACGCGTTCGGCATTTTCCTTAAACAGCTTTCGTTTGTTCTCTTCGCTGGCCCCCTTTACCAGGAAATTCAAAGCATCGAACCATTGCCGGTAACTGGCGGCCAGAGTGCAAACGGGCCAGTCACTGCCGAACATCACCCGATCCCAGCCGAAGCTGGCAATGACGTGTTCAATCGCCGGACGCAAATCTTCCACCGTCCAGTTTTCAACGTCTGTGTTGACGACAATGCCGGAAACTTTGATGACGACGTTCGGCAAGTCGGCGATTTCTGCAATTCGTTCGCGCCAAGCGTCGTAATCTCGATTCTTTATGTCCGGGTTTCCGCAATGGTCGAGTATAAAGCTGACGTTTGGGCATTCCTTGACCAGCCGAATCGCCACAGGCAATTGGTGGTCACGAACGCAAATGTCGAACGATAGCCCGAACTCCGCCAACGAGCGGATGTTTTCCGTAAACGTCGTAGTCGTCGAAAGCTCATCCGGTTCCGATTGCAGCAATCGCCGAATGCCTTTCAGGTTAGGGTGCCCGGCAAACTGACGAACGTATTCGCGGAAGTTGTCGTGTTCGGGACGCCCGTTGGCTACAACACCGGAAAGCGGATTGTCATCGCGTTCGCTCAATTCCAGAATGTAACGCGTTTCATCAGGGATGAAAGCTTCATCAATATCCGCTTCGACATGGACGGATTTGATGACTTCAATTCCATGAATGGCTTCCAGGTAATCGTTCATTCGGAAACTGCGATTGAGCTTAGGCTGGTTTGCCGTCCACGAATAAGGCATTTTGTCCAAATCCCACAAGTGCTGATGAGTGTCTATGATCTGCATTGTTGATCTCCGAGTAACTTCCCAGTCCATCAAACAGTCTGATGATGAATGGCTTTTAGAGATTACGAAACAAACGGAAATAACTGAATGAACGGAAACTTCCGTCTGTTCTGTCATTTCCGTTTGTTCCGTAATCTTTATTGCCCCCTCCTGAGAGGGTTACATATACGAAAGAGATTGGGCGGCTGAAAGTGTTCCAGCCGCCCAGTTTGAGTTTAAGTTGAATCGTAACAGGTGAGCGCTTACTTGCCACCCTGTTGTTTGGAAGCCGAATTGCGACGCCAGGCTCGCTGGGCCAAATCAGCCGCGTTCGGCATTTCGCTGATACCTTTTTGCAAGATGGTATCCCAATCGGCAATGCCCTGCTGAGCGCGATCGGTTCCGTAAGCAGCCGTCAG
>JAGNMH010000619.1 GCA_017991275.1 Acidobacteriota bacterium | reverse complement strand
ATGAACAGCGGGTTCGGCCAGCCCAGTATTCAAACCTATGCCAACAACGACGGCTGGTTTGACGATATTTCGGACGGCCCAGTGCTGGCTCAGGTTACTTACGACATTTTGCAGCAAGACCCCAAAGACCCGAACAAGTGGATTTCAACCGGAAAGTCCGGTTCTGCTGTGGTGGACGTGTCGGCCTGGGTGATCGTAGGGTACCCGCGTTACGCGCCACAGATTCAGGATATGGTGACGATGGATGATGCGATATACGATCTGGCGATTCGCAATCAAGCTTACGACATAAACATTTACGGCGTGCCGCCATTCGACGACAGCCAGCAGGCTCCGAACAGAAACGATCCTGACGCCATGCGCCGCTGGCGGCAAAGCGCGCAATACAACTCTGATTATTATCCGTACTTCTGGCGAGACATCTGGCCGATCTTGTCCCGACCAAATCAATATCAATGGGTGATGCCGTTTGAAGCCTGGGATGGAGGCGACCCGCACAACACTGGCAACGGAGGCAATCTGGATCAAACGGCACTTTCGATTCCGCCGCACGAAGGCGAAGATCCCGACCAGGCAAGCATCCGCCGCCAGAAGCGCCAGTTTGTGCATGCCATTCTGCGAAAACCCGGACGAGAAAATCGCTTGACGGTTGAATCCAATCCGCGCAGTCCGAAATACCTGCCGCAGGCAATGCCGTTGCTGTGCGGCGATAACCCTATCACCAACGACGTTCCGTCGAAGTTTCTGAGACTGACCGACACGCAATTGTTTTTCTTGCGTCAATGGGCTGAAGGCAAGTTCATCAACGAACAAGACGAGGACATCAAACCTAAGCCGATTTACCCAACGTCGGCTTCGCCCTCCGGCACACAATTGGATCGCGGCGTGCTGAGCAACGGGCTTGGCGGAGCGTTTTGTCCGGGCGGCGAAGTTACCTGGATCATTCGCAATCCGGCGATTTACTCGGAGCCTTATCGCATCAATAGCAAACTGGCCATCAATCCAATCAACCGGCGCTTAAACCTGAACGTCGTCACTCCCGGCAGTTTGAGCCAGCCCGTCGTCGTTTCCGGCGCTGACACCAGTTACGAAATCGCTGCCGGAATGGAACCTGGCGACATCACCAAATACAGTGGCATTCCCTGGCAATCGGATTTCAACGAATGTTCGACACAGCAAATTGATGTGACATACGAACAATGGAATCAGATCGAACCGGCCAGCGTCGGCGACCCAGTCGTGCCCAGCGTGTACACCGTTTTCTGGTGGCCGTCGCATCGCCCAATGGGAGTGTTTAACCCTGACGGCAGCCAGATGAACTGGTCGCAAGGCATTCCGCAATCCTACATAGGCGACCTGAAAATGGTTACTGCCTGGAAATATCTGGGCTTTGTCATCAACAACCCCGCCGCCACGCCCATCAACGGCGCTCCGGCTTACGTTCAGGTCGAACGCGATAACGACAAAATTTAACAGGAGAAGCAATGAGCGACACAACAAACAATGCTTTGACAAACGTGCTGGTCGGCACCTGGACTTATCGCAGCCTTCTGAACGACCCGAACCTGGACACGCCGTTTAACAATCTGGAATTCGGGCGCGGCAACATTCGCATTGACGCTTCGCCGATGAACGAATTCACCGGATTGATTTACGGCCCCGGCTGGCAACTGACTCTGAAAGGTTCAACCAACTGGGGCAATCCTTTCACAGTGAGATTCCAGGGCAAAGGCGTCGTGGGCGGCGAAGAATGGATTTACGATTATCTGGGTTACGTGACTCTGCCGTGGCCCAACGGAGTAAATCAACGACCGGCGATTGTCGGCACCATCGTCCGCACAATTCCGCATTCCAGCGGCAGCGGCGGCACGGCTCCGGCAGGGGTGGTTTGTTCCTGGATCGCTGTCAAACAGGATGGTTAAGTGATGACGCAGCGTTATGACATCGCAATTATCGGCGGCGGCCCGGCTGGTTCGGCTTTTGCGCTGTCGCTGAAAAAGCATGCGCCTTCGCTGACGGTGGCGATCATTGAAAGCTCTGATTACGAACGTCAGCGTATTGGCGAATCGCTGCCGCCGACGGTTCAACCGCTGCTTAATCAGTTGGGAGTCTGGAAAAGCTTCCTGGCCGAAAATCATCTGCCTGCTTACGGAACCTGTTCGGCCTGGGGCAGCCATCAGCTTGAAAGCAATGAATTCATTTACGGCCAGCATGGCAGAGGCTGGCATCTGGATCGTCGTCGTTTTGACGTTATGTTGGCGCGCGAAGCCGAAAAGCTGGACGTGAAGTTGATGACTTCTTCAACCGTCACTCACAGCGAAAGACTCGGTGACGAGTGGCTGATGACTGTTCGCTCTCAAAAACCTTTTCCGTCCACGAAGACACACGAAGAAAGCACGAAGGAAGGCAAAGATAATTCGAATTTTCTTCGTGAACCTTCGTGTCACTTCGTGGACGGAAATTTTCGTGTCTCTGCAAGGTTCGTTGTTGATGCTTCAGGCAAGACTGCGGCATTCGCAACCCGGCACGGAGCGCGAAAGCAGTTGTTCGATCAATTGTTGGGCGCGTTCGTTTTCTTCAACTGCGAACAGACCGACAGTTACACAATGGTCGAAGCATGTGAAAACGGCTGGTGGTATTCGGCCTTGCTTCCCGGATCGGGAATGGTCGCCGCCTGGATGAGCGACGCCGATTTCGTCAAACAACACAGCGTCAAAGAACCGGCCTCGTGGTTTGAACAACTGCAAAAGACGACACACACCAAACGTCGTTTATTACCAGCCGAACCGTTGGACACCCCAACCTTGCATTCCGCGGCATCGCACAAGTTGGACAGTTTCACGGGAAAAGGCTGGCTGGCCGTGGGAGATGCGGCAACTTCATTCGACCCGCTTTCTTCGCAGGGAGTTTTCAAGGCCTTGCGAACAGGCATTCTGGCTTCTTATGCCGTCTGCGATTTTTTCAAAGGCGACTTGTCCGGCCTGGATAAGTACGAACAGATCGTCACGAGCGAGTTTGATGCTTATCTGAAAACTCGCGCAGAGTTTTACGGCCAGGAACGGCGCTGGCCGAATTCACCATTCTGGAAAAGAAGGAGTTCAGAGCACAGGCGTTCAGAGTACCGCCTATAACCGAAAGCAGGCGTTCAGAGTACCGCCTTTAGGCGGAAGCGGCTCGCTTGCGAGCCATGGCGGCTAAAGCCGCCGCTTCCGCCTAACGGTACTCTGAACATCTTTGTTTGAAGCATTCCGGGGGAACAGCCATGTATGACTATCGGAAAATGACGCTGGAGCAGCAGCAGGAACTCGTTGAGTATCGCCGTCAGCATCATCGTCCGTGGCATTCGCCGCCGCATTGGGATTACGAAGGCGAACGGCAGTTTTTGATCTCCGCCGCCTGCTTCGAGCACACGCACATCATCGGCGCTACGCTTGAGCGGATGGCGAAATGCGAATCTGATTTGCTGGAGCTTCATCAGCAATACTGCTCAGAAATATACGCCTGGTGCTTGTTGCCGAATCATTATCACTGGCTGGTCAAAACGGATCGAATCACAGAGCTTCTGAAAGAACTTGGTAAATTTCACGGTCGGTCATCCTATTTTTGGAACGGTGAAGATGGCAGGCGCGGACGACAAGTCTGGCACAACAGCTTCGAGCGCCAGATCAAATCGCACCGTCATTTTTGGGCAAGCGTCAATTACGTTCATAACAATCCGGTGCATCACGGTTATGTTGAAACCTGGCAGGACTGGCCGTGGTCCAGCGCCCGTGAATTTATTGAGCGCGTTGGACGCGAAAGAGCTTTGGAAATTTGGCGCGCTTATCCGGTGTTGGATTACGGCAAAAAATGGGACATGGATTAACACTCGCGCAAAGTACAGGCGTTCAGAGTACCGCCTTTAGGCGGAAGCGGCTCGCTTGCGAGCCATGGCGGCTAAAGCCGCCGCTTCCGCCTAAAGGCGGTACTCTGAACGCTTGCGACTCTGAACACTGTCAAAAGGAGATTCACATGCACATCACTATTCTCACTCGCTTCTGGCTGCTCTTTTTGCTTACTGC
>JAGNMH010000618.1 GCA_017991275.1 Acidobacteriota bacterium | reverse complement strand
GACGGTTACTGGAAGTTCCCTGAATTCGCCCAGCATCTGGATGCGTTTCTGGATGTGATCAACCATCCTTTGCTGAAAGATTCGCCGTGGTTTGGTGTCAACTTCGATCCGTCGAATTCGATCATCTGCGGCGAAGACCCGCTGGATGTATTGGCCGCCGTCAAGCATCGCGTTGTCACAATGCACGCTTCGGATCGTTACCTGATCAGCGGCACGCTTGAAGATTTGAAATCGCAGGATGGTTCGATGGGTTATGCCAAGAACCTGAAGCACGGCGTCATCGGCAAGGGCATGAACGATTACGACAAGATTTTTTCCACGCTGAAAGCCGAAGGCTTCGACGGATGGATTTCCATCGAAGACGGCGAAAACGGCATGGAAGAATTGCGCGAATCGGTCGCCTTCCTGCGCCGTAAAATGGCGGAACACTTCGGCTGAACCAGGAAATTTCACGCCGAGCCGCAAAGATCGCCAAGCCTTTTTCCTCTTCGCGGCTTGGCGTGAGGAATTTTCCCAGGCCTGACTTATGCGACCAATAGTTTTCGTCACACGTCAGTTTCCCGCGCCGGTTATGAATCGGCTCGGCGAAGTTTGCGACGTTCGCATCGGCGCAACGACAGGCGAGCTTTCGCGCGAAGCACTGCTTGCTGGTGTGCGCGGGGCTGACGGACTTGTTTGTCTGCTCACCGACCGCATTGACCGCGAAATCATTGAGGCCGGGGACAGGCTGCGCGTAATTGCCAACGTTGCGGTTGGTTACAACAACATTGATGTGGCGGCGGCTCAGCAGCGCGGAGTTTACGTCACCAACACACCTGATGTTTTGACCGACGCTACGGCTGACCTGACCTGGGCTTTGATACTGGCTGCAACCCGGCGAATTGTCGAAGCCGATGCTTTTTTGCGAGCAGGCAAATTCGACGGTTGGGATTTCGATATGCTGCTGGGTTCAGGATTGTCGGGCAAAACTTTGGGGATCGTTGGTCACGGTCGGATTGGACGTGCGGTCGCCAGACGAGCAAGCGGTTTTGGAATGTCTGTGATTTATTGCGGGCGAGACGACATTGCTTACCGCGACGATCCTCAATACAACGCTCACATAACCAATCGCCAAAGTGCGCGACAATCTGCAACTGGCCCTTTGACTCAAAGCGCCAGAATCGAAGGAATGGCTGCGCGCCGTGTGACTTTCAATCAACTGCTTGAATTGTCTGACATCATCACGCTGCACGTTCCGCTGGCAACGACGACTCGGCATTTGATCAATTCGGGGGCTTTTGCGCGGATGAAGCCATCGGCTTATCTGATCAACACCGCGCGCGGCCCGATAATTAACGAAGCCGCGCTGGTTGAAGCTTTGCAGCAACGCCGAATTGCGGGAGCCGGATTGGATGTTTTCGAGCATGAACCGACGGTGAGCGCACCGCTGATGGAAATGCCGAATGTCGTTTTGCTGCCGCACATTGGCAGCGCAACACTTGAAACCAGAACGGCGATGGCTATGCTGGCGGTCGAAAACACGATTGAGGCGCTGTCGGGTAAGAAGCCACGCAATCTGGTCTGGCAATAAACTATCAGTTCAACTGCTTAACCAGCGCCTGCATTTGTTTGAACTCCGGCGTTCCCGCCGGGCAAAGTTCAAACAAAGCCATTTCCACCGAAGAAATCACTGCCCCGGCTTTTGCCATCTTGTTGATGGCAACTTCACGGTTTCGTGGCAATCGCGTTGCGACCGCATCACTCAGCAAATGAACCTGATAACCGTTGTGCAACAAATCGTGAGCCGTCTGGCTGACACAAATGTGAGCCTCGATGCCGCAAAGAATTACTTGCTCGGTGTGAAGTTCTCGCAATCGCAGATCGAATTCCTGAACTCCGCAGGCTGAAAAAGAAAGCTTTTCAATCGGCTCCGAACCTTCGGGCAAGTGTTTGGCAATTTCCTCAACTGTTCGTCCAAGTCCTTTGGGATATTGTTCGGTGACTATGGTCGGAAGGTTCAGCACTTTGGCCGATTGAACCAGCAACGCAATGCGTTCGGTGATTTGATCGAAACCCGGGATGATCTGGCGAAAAGCCTCCTGCATATCAATCACGACTAAAGCTGCTCGTCGCTGGTCAAGCAAGGCCGGATGTTTGGTTGCCATAGCTTATGTCCTCAAGAAAGTTTGTTTTACAGTGAACGCTTTGTCGCCGTATACGCCAGCAACACCAGTGCAATCCAAACCAGATCCGACAACAGCAGATGAATTATCTGAAGCCAGATTGGCGCGTGCAACAGCAGATTAACCAGTCCCGCACCAAGTTGAATCAGCACCAGTGTGATTAACGCAGTAGAAAATCTACGCGTCCAATCGCCAGCACGTCGCGCCATCGCAGCCGTTGTAACCAGTAACGCGCCAACTCCGATTGCGATGAACGGATGATAAAAACGCAGTCGAATCAGCACATGCGAAGTCGGCGACAAATCCTGTTTCAAGCCTTCGGACAATGAAGCCACAGGAAACAGCGTACCGCCCAATGCTGTCACGGCTCCACTGACTCCCAGAATCAGGGTGCCGACGAATGCCAAAACCAAAACCCATTTCAGGCTTTTCTGTTTTGACTCAGGCGTTGCGGTTTGCTTTTCAGAAGCCGTCCAGGCGGTCAGCGTTATTGTTGAGAGCATCAAAAACGTATTGATCAAATGGCCTGACATCCAAAAAGCGCGAGCGATGGATTTGTTTTCGGCGACGTATTCAAACAACACCAGTCCGGCTCCGATTGCCGCTTCCATCAGCATAAAAAACATCGAAAGCGCAGCATAAATTCGCGCGGGGTGTTTTTTGGCAAACGCGCGAAGTGCCCAGACAAGCAAACCGACCGTCATCAACAAAGCCAGCCCGCTGGTCAGCCGGTGAGAAAATTCGATCAGGGTTTTAATCGTTGGCGCGCGCGGAATGACTTCGCCATTGCACAGCGGCCAGTGGCTGCCGCAACCTGCGCCTGAGCTGCTGGCGCGAACATAAGCTCCCCACATTATGACGCAGAGATTGAATGCCAAAACGCCCCAGGCGTATTTGGCAAAACTCGTAAGTTTCATTGGCAGGCCTCAAACGCAAAATCAGGTGATGCAGCCTGAATGCTGTATCACCTGATAATCGAAGATAAAATGTTTCTTTGCCCATCGCAGCCGACAGCGGCCAATAAGGCGGCTAATGTTTCGGCCAGTAGTGTGGGATGAATTGATAAATTATTACAGTTCGCGTGGGCTGGCGTATTGTTCGTAACGGCGAAGAGGCTCCCATTCGGCGGAGTATTCAAACCGCATTTCGGGGCAGCGTTCTTCAAGCTTGACGATTTCAACCGCTTCAATGAACAGCCGGTCGAGATTTTCGATGGGGCTGCCGGTTTTCATACAGGCGGCAACATGAGTGCGAATGACTTTATCAACTTTGACACGAATACCAGGCGTAAGCTGATTAATCATCTTTAGGGTTTGGTCGGATATTTTCATTATTAGTACTTCTCCTGTGAAATTTGGGGTGGTTTGAAGCCGCAATCATACACCGGAAACCCCGGTTTGCAATTTATTTTTGCCACTTTTGCACTTGTTCGGCAAAGATTACGCAGATTTTTCAGAATGAAGTCCATTGCTAAAAGGTTTTTGTACATTTTGGCAGATTTTGGCAGATCAAACGGTTTCTGACAGTTGTCTTGTCGCTCTTAGGCTTTTTGTCTACACTGTCGCCGTTGGCCAATCCGGCCTGCAAATCACGCTTCGTACGCATTCAAAAAGTTATGTCGCACCGAAAACGAGTCGTTTCAATCACCATTATCTGCATGTTTGCGCTGGCAGTGACCGCCACTAATCTTTCTTCAAGCTTTGCCAGCAGGTTTCAACAGCAGAAAAAAACTTCGCAGCAAAAAACGTCACCAAAGCCAGCGCCCAAAACAGCAGGAGACCGCGAAGCTTTGGCCAAAAAACCTGCCCCGACCGGCTCGGTTAAAAATAGGCTTGGAGAAGACGACGGTTATGGCATAGTCGTTTTTTACTCTTCGACCGTTCACGGCAACCTGGAAGTT
>JAGNMH010000617.1 GCA_017991275.1 Acidobacteriota bacterium | reverse complement strand
CGATTCAGCAGAGCCATGACTGAATCTTCCAACCTGGCCTGCAACGAAGCCGCTATATTGAAATGCCGCTGTTCGACCGGCGAACCGGCTTCGCGCGTTGCTCCCAGACGTTTTTCCAGATGGTCTGAAAACAGTTTGCCGATGACCGGAATGCCTTCTTCCCAGGTAATGTCCGAACCGACTTTGTGGTGAATGAAATAATCCAGCCCCAGATTGAATTTGGGTTTGCCGTTGCGCTCTTCCAGCAAAACGATTTTGGCAAACTCTTCCTGAAACTCCGGCTGGCCGTAAGAAGCCAAACCCATCACTTTGAATTCGTCGCCGTATCGCGGAAAGCCCAGGTACTGAGTTATCGCCGTGTAAAAAAATCCCAGCGAATGCGGAAAGGCGATTGAACCGTCAATCGTCATGTTTGTGCCGCGCCCAACACCCCACATAGTGCTGGCAAAATCTCCAAGCCCGTCAACCGACAACAACGCTGCATCTTCAAAACCGGAGACGAAAAACGCGCTGGCCAGATGAGCTTTATGATGTTCGACGCGATTGACTTCAGCGGTCAGCACAGCCGGGTCAACATCCAGCGCCCTGGCAACGTCTTCCTTGATACCAGCAAACTTTCCCTGAGGAGCCAGACGCCGCAAAGCCATCTGGGGTATTTTCAACGCATAGAGAAATTTTTTGTCCAGATTCGCCCGCGTGTCGCGAGCAACAGCGATATGAGTCAATTCCTGGGGTTTAATACCCGCGACGTCCAGACAGTATTTAACCGCCTGGTATGGAAATCCTGCGCAATGTTTTATGCGATTAAACCGTTCTTCTTCCGCAGCAGCGACCAGTTTTCCATCGCAAATAAGCGCCGCAGATGCATCAGCGTGGTATGCGTTAATGCCAAGTATGTACACGTATAACCTCTTTATATGATGTAAATATCAATAAGAACCGGGGCAAAAATCAGACTTAATTCAAATCTTTCAATATCGGTGAGGATCGCTCTTGTAGATTTTCTGCGGGTACTTGGTTAAGAACCGGGGGATCGAACTGTGGACTCAACTTTTCTTTTTCAATAAGACGAATGGCCAGAATAATTTCTGCCAACACTCTCTGCAAAGCATAATACCAGCCTCTCCATCCGTCCAAAATGACTTTTTGCCAAAACAGACAATAAAACAACACCACGAATGGCGCGAATATCTTGTTGCGGCGAATTCGGTCGGTAAGGCTTAACAACCTAACAGGCGTTTGGTGAAATTTTTCAACTTCCCGAATCATGTACCGATCTTGCGAACTCAACCATCGGCTGAAAGATTTTCGATCATCGTGCAAAATGCAGGAAGAGAACCAAGCGGATTCGCCTTCAACTTTGACGTGATGGGCGTGGCCGTCGTCTTCATAAATTGCCTTTTCGCGGCGATATAAAACTCTGCGCGGAGGGTAAAGAGTTCCACGAATCGGTTTGCCAAATATGCAGTATTTGAATCGCACATTGAAAGCATTGATTGAATCCTGTGGTTGCAGGCTCTTTAACTCGTCAACTAACTCATCGGTCAAAAAGTAATCAGCATCAACCGACAACACCCAATCAGTAGAAATCTGCTGTAACCCGAAATTGCATTGAGAGGCAAAGGAATCAAAGCCCCTTTGAAAAATCTTTACCTGTGGAAAGGATTTCAAAATTTCCAAAGTTTCATCCGTGCTGAAACTGTCAATCACAACGATCCTTTTTGCCCAGACAAGCTGCCGCAAGGTGCGTTCGATGTTCGGCGCTTCGTTATAAGTCAAAACAAGAGGGGTTATTTTTTCCAACATAAATGACTTTATCACTGATGTTACGCGGTGACAGATCAAACCAGGCATTTAACATTTTCTTCGTCCCGATAGGGACGGTTGATATTAGCCCGGCGTTTTCAACGCCGGGTAAGAGAGGTTTTCTGCCGCGTCCCGTTGGGACGCCTGAATTCTCGCCAGAGCAGGATTCAACCGTCCCCACGGGACGCGTATTCTATCGCCGCTTTTTCCCGGCAGTGAACTGCCGGGCTAATGTCAAACCGTCCCTGCCGGGACGAAAACAAGGTCAAGCCCAATGTTTATTTCTTTAGCGCATAACATCAGTTTATCAATTGCTTTGCTGAGGGCAATTTTCTGTAAGCGATGCGTACAAACGAATTAACCTGGTCGCTACTTCATCTGCGCCAAAACTGTTTGCCAACTGGCGTCCTCGCTCCCCTCTGCATTTGCGCTCTTGCTCATTGCCCAGGGCCTGGGCCAAAACATTGGCGAAATCTTCCTTATTCAATTCCGCAATCCATCCCGCGCCAGCTTCTTTTATCTCTGGCGCCAGATTGACATGCGGACTGACCAAAACAGGCACTCCGCAAGCCATCGCTTCGACCAAAGAGATTCCGAAATTTTCCTGATAAGACGGCAGCGCCATCAACGCAGCGCCCTGTAGCGCGTCATATTTACTTCTGCCTTCCAACCAGCCAACAAAACTGGCGTCACCATTCAAACCATTTCGTTCTGCCAAATTTTTAAGTTGGTCAACATATTCAGTCTGGCCATCGCCAGCAATAATCAACTGCCAATCGCTGAACATATCTTGTCTTTTCAAGTTTCCGAAAGATTCAATCAGCAGTTCATAGCCCTTTTTAGGATGAATGCGCGAAAGCGCCAGAACATATTTGTTACAGTACCGCGACTGTGAGGAAGCGGGGGCCAGCGTCAAGTCAGCCGCTCTATGACGGTCGCGGTACCGTAACGCGTCGGTCAGATCAATCCCGTTCGGAATTACCACGCCGTTGAGCAGCCCAAGTCCGTATTCCACCAATCGTTTTTCTTCGGCAGTGGTGTAATGAATGACATCGGCACGACGCAACATCTGTTTCACGCCCAAATGCCAGAAAACTTTTTTGCGAAATTGTTTTTGTTTCAGACTCCAGGGATCGAGCGTCCCCAATGGTCGCACAACGTAAGGAACACCATGCTTTTGGCAGGCCCGCGCCGCCGCAACACAGGCGTGCGAGTAAACGGCGTGAATATGCACCACATCAAAATCAACAACATGTTCACCCAGCCATTCAGCCAACTGACGTGAATACTTCAACGCTTCGCTGAATTGCCTGGCGAAAAAGATCGTCGGCACATCCTGATAAACAATTGGCTTTGACAACACGACCGGCAATTCCGCATCGCCATCCGCGTTGGTTGTCGCGATCAATAAATCAATTCCCTGAGCCTGCAAGGCACGACACATCGTATAAACGGCCTGGCTGGGGCCGCCATAGCGAGAAGCAATTGCAGGTATGACGTGCAAAACTTTCATTACTGCCCCTTACCTGCCAGTGGTTTATAGAAAGCAGCAATCATTGATTTCGCCAATGGCGGAATGCGTCCTACCCTATAAACCTTTGGTCTTTCAAAACCGGCTTCCAGCAACAGTTGCGTCAGCGTAGCGGCGGAAAAGAATTTGATGTGCCCGCCATCCCACAACGCAGTAAAGTGGCTATCCATTTTGCCGGTGATGGCTAGAGCCAGATTTTTCAAATAACCATGGTAAGGCGTAGAGATAATGCCCAGACCACCCGGTTCAAGCACATTGTAAAACGTTCGAGCATAGGCGCGAGGGTCGTAAAGGTGTTCGATTACCTCTAGACTAATCACAATCGGAAACTGACCGTGTTGTGCTGCCAGGTCGTCGTAAGCCGAACCTTCAAATAGTTGTAAATGCGGGTAGGCTTTGCGCCCCTGTGCTATGCCACTAGGTGATGCATCAATCGCCGTTACTTCAAAACCCAATTTGGCCAATTGATTCGCGGTGAAGCCATTACCGCAACCTAACTCAAATAACTTTTGGTTACGTGGGAAAGGCAAAAGACGGTTTAAGGTTGGCCAAAGATACTCGTCTGTATGCGAAGCATCAGCCGTGCGATAAATGTACTCAGGCCCGTTTTCTGTCATTACGTTGAACTTTATGATTGAACGGCGTTTTGCTCCAACCACTCTTCCAACACGACCAATACCCACAAACGTGACCAGGAAACTTCTTGCGATCCATTCAGAAAGGATTTC
>JAGNMH010000616.1 GCA_017991275.1 Acidobacteriota bacterium | reverse complement strand
CAGCAGCAGTGTGGGCTGGCCGTTCAAACGCCCAACCGTCTCTTCAACTTCTTCGCCGTCTTCCGTATAGCCAAGGTCGGAAATTTTAATTGGGTATCCGGCGCGATTGGCGACCACGACGTTGTTGAAATCGGCAGGTGTTTGCAATCGCCCAAGCGTTCGCAATGTCAGCGTGCGAGCTTCCTGTTCAATTCGCCCTCCCGGAACTTCCAGATTCTGAGACTGCAGCGCGCCGGAAACCTGCGCCACTGTCAGGTTGTAAGCGCGTAATTTGTCGCCATCCAGTTTGACGTTGATCTGCCGTTTGCGTCCGCCGATAACCTGCACCTGACCGACTCCGGTAACCGATTCAAGCTGCCGGCGAATGACTTTGTCGGCGTATTCGGTCATCTCTCGGATATTGCTGTTGGAGGCAACCGTGATGGTCATAATCGGCGAAGCATCAGGGTCCAGTTTTTCAACCGTTGGCTGTTCGACCGTCGTCGGCAGTAATGGCAATGCACGGTTTAGTTTGTCGCGCACGTCCTGTGCGGCGGTGTCCAGGTCTCGCTCAAGTTCGAATTGAATGAAGATCACCGAAACGCCTTCAGACGAAGTAGAGCGAAGCTCTTCAATGCCGCTGATGGTATTGATGGATTCTTCGATTTTGTCTGTGATTTCGGTTTCGACTTCTTGAGGAGATGCGCCCGGAAAGCGTGTGGTAATGGTGACAATCGGGAATTCAACGCGCGGGAATCTTTCGACGATCAGACGGTTGTAAGCGAACACGCCCAACACAATCAGCGTCATGATCAACATCGTGGCGAACACAGGGCGACGAACACAAATTTCTGCCAGTTTCTGCATAACTCTCCTTATCCTGTCAGTCCGTTGGCGACAGCAGGCGCCTCTACGGATTTTATTTGCCGGTTGTCACTACAGTTCCGGTCTTTAATTTATCTGAGTTGCTGGTGGCAACAATGTCGCCGTCCTTGATGCCTTCGACAATTTCAATCATCTCGCCATCGGTGACCCCGATTTTGACGATTCGCTCAACCGCTTTGCCGTTTTCGATCAGGAAGACTTTGTTCAACCCGGCGTTACTGATGACTGCCAGCGCCGGAACCATTATGGCGGGCGCGTCTTTGGAAGTAATAAGTTGCGATTTGGCAAACATCCCAGGGCGAAGCTGATTGCCCGAATTGCCGACTTCGGCTTCGACGGTCAATGCGCGGGTCTGTTCGCTGAGAGATGGGCCGATGCGAACAATGCGTCCGCTGAAGGTTCGCCCAGCCAGAGCTTCAACAGTCAAATTCATAGTCTGACCTTTGCGAACAGCGGCGGACGAAGACTCAGGAATATCTGCGCGCAACCGCAGTGGATTGATTTTGACCAGCGAAACTATTCTGCCCCCAACAGCCAGATACGATCCGCGATTGGCGAATTTTTCTTTGACTGCCCCACTTATCGGGGAGCGAACAACTGTGTCGGTTATGGCTTTTCTGGCGAGCGACAATGCAGAACGTTGCTGTTCGACAACCGCCAGTTGTTGATTGACCGCATCAAGCGCGGCCTGGTGTCTGGCTTTTGCCAAATTGTGTTGAGTCACTGCCTGATCGTAAATCGAACGCGAAACATCGCCGTTTTCGACCAACTTGGCCGCGCGATCCATATCCGTCTGCGCCCAATCAAGCGAGGCTTTGGCCACGCGAACATCCGCGTTCTGGTTTGGGTCAAACCGGTCGCCTTCTTTCAATCCACTCATTCCAAGTCTGGCCATCGTCTGCTTGAGTGTGGCTTCGGCTTGTTCGACTTTCAGCTTGGCGTCGCGCTGATCTATGACTGCAATGACCTGCCCCTGCGAAACATAGCTGCCGAAATCCACATTTAGTTGCGACAATTCGCCCGGAACTTGCGCCGACACAATGACTTCTTCGTCGGCAGCCAGCGAACCTACGACTTCGACGCTGCGCTGCAAACTGCGAGTGATGGCTGCCGCAGTCGTCACATCAACGACTTGCGGAGTCGCAGTTGTTGCAGGCTTGCCCGCCGCATCAGCCGTTGCTTCCGGCTGCTGTTTGGCGCTTGAACAAGCCAGTCCAAAACCGGCAATCATAATCACCAAACCAAATATCAAGTGAGATTTTATGGGATTCAATTTTTACTCCTTCTCCTGTTCGTAGTCCCGCCTTCAGGCGGAACGGTGACGTGTCTCGATAAAAAAAGGCGGTCTTCAATTCCAGCCCATTCCGCCTAAAGGCGGGACTACATACTTTTCATTTGCGGCGCTGCCGCGGCGCTTTGTAATCAAGGTTTGTCATCGAAGCCAAAAACAGATCGGCAAAGCTCGCAGCCGCTTGCCGGTTGGTAAAATTCAACAGTTCGCGCCCGGCGCTACCGAAAAACTTCTTTATCATCGCCTGGTTCATTACCATCCCGACAAACCCGCGCACAGCGATAATCGGATCGGCACGACGGAACGCCCCTTCAGTCATCCGCTTCTTTATGTAATCGGCCAGACTCCGATGCTGTTTTAGAATGTGATTCGTGAAAATCATCTCCGCCAATTCGTGGCCTTCCAGTGCGCTGTAAAACAAAATCCTCATCGCCGTGTCGTCGTGGTCATGAAACTCCAGCATATGAAACGCGAAAGCTTCAAACACCTTGCGGTCATCGCCCCTTTCCATCGCTTCACCTATCACACGCTGCAAAGCCTGCACGCTGGCCGAGCTGGCTTTTTGATCCATAATCGCCGAATAAAGCTCGCTTTTGGTCGCAAAGTGGCGAAATATGATTGCTTCGTTCACACCGGCTGCCAACGCGATTTCTTTGGTCGTTGTTCCGCGAAAACCTTTTTGCGAAAAGAGTTGAACGGCGACATCCAAAATCTGCTGACGACGATCTTCTGCAGCCATCCTGCCCGGTAAATTAGCTTCTAACTCTTCGTGAACTTTCCTTGCTCTGGTCACTGGCGGTTTGTGGTTGGCCTGTCTGTAATTTTTTGGGGCAAACAGCCCGGCCATTCCATCCTCGGTTATTTTGGTCAACCGGCTAATGCAAATTGACGCTCACTTTGTAAGTAAGTGCCTACTTACTTACCACACGGCTTTGGGGCTGGCAAGAGACTTTGTAAGTGGGCACTTACTTTCGGCAATTCGGCGAAGAAATTGATAAAGCTCGAAGCCTTGCCGCATACTTTCCCGGCTTCCAAAATAATTCTGAAAAATAGGCAATCAGGGATGATCAAACAGTTCAAAACATTTCAGTTGACGCTTTTTCTTTGCGCCTTTGTATTGTTACAGCGTCAGATGGCAAACAGCGCCGGAGTGCAGGACGGCGCGCGGCTTTATCAAACTCATTGCGCGGCTTGCCACGGCCAAACTGGCGAAGGCGGTTCCGGGCCGACGTTGGCTACGCTGCATTTGGTTCGCGCAACCAACGAATCTGCTCTGTTGAAGATCATCAAGGAAGGAATCGCCGGAACCGAAATGCCAAGCTCGCGGCTAGATGATGCTCAGCTAAAACTGCTGGCAGCTTTCGTTCAGAACCTGAGCAAGTTGCCAGTTGAAAAATCCACGGGCGATGCCGTTCGTGGCCAGAAGCTTTACACAGGCAAAGGCGGCTGCGCTGTTTGCCACGCCATCAACGGCGAAGGAAGCGCCTATGGCCCAGACCTGAGCGAAATAGGTTTGCGCCGAGGAGCCAAACACTTGATGACTTCGCTGCTTGATCCCGGAGCCGATGTGCCGAAAAGTTACTTGCAATACCGCCCCGGCACCGCAGTCGCCGACAACTTTTTGCAGGTTCGGTTGGTGACATTGGCCGGCAAACGCATCAACGGAGTTCGCGTCAACGAAGACAGTTTCACAATTCATGTCCGGGAAATGTCAGGACAGGTTCATTCCTTTTTCAAATCCGAACTGCGCGAGCTTCACAAGGATTGGAGAAAGTCTTCGATGCCAAGTTATCGAAAGCTGACGCAAACGGAACTCGACGACCTTGTCGCTTACCTGCTGACGCTGCGAGGTGAACAATGAATAAGAGAGAGAGATTGAGAGACGGAGAGAATGAGGGACAGGGTGACAG
>JAGNMH010000615.1 GCA_017991275.1 Acidobacteriota bacterium | reverse complement strand
TGTGTTCAGTGCGGCAAAGGCCGATGCCTTCGGCTCCGAATCCGCGGGCGACTTCGGAATCGTGCGGAGTGTCGGCGTTGGCGCGAACGCCAAGCTTGCGGAATTCGTTGACCCACTCCATCAGGGTTTTGAAATGGCCGCTGATTTCAGGATTGATCAGCGGAACTTCGCCGGTGATGACTCGACCGGTGGAACCGTCCAGCGTGATTGAATCGCCTTTTTTGACGGTGATGTCGCCGACTGTGAATTGCTGGTTGGCGTAATCAACTACGACTTGATCGCAACCGGCCACGCAGCATTTGCCCATTCCGCGAGCAACCACCGCTGCGTGCGAAGTCATACCTCCGCGCGAAGTCAGAATCGCCTGCGCCGCAACCATTCCGTGGAAATCTTCGGGCGAAGTTTCAGTGCGGACGAGGATAACTTTCTTGCCGTCTTTGGCCATTTCTTCGGCTTCGTCCGGATCGAAAACCGCAGTGCCGGAAGCGGCTCCGGGTGACGCGGGCAAGCCCGTGGCAATCACGGTCAAGCTGGCTTTGGGATCAATCATCGGGTGCAGCAGTTGATCTAACTGCGCCGGTTCGACGCGCTGAATGGCCGTGGCTTTATCAATCACGCCTTCTTCAACCATTTCGACAGCGACGCGAACTGCGGAAGCGCCGGTGCGTTTGGCATTGCGGGTTTGCAGCATGTACAGCTTGCCGCGTTCGATAGTGAATTCCATGTCCTGCACGTCTTTGTAATGACGCTCCAGGCGGTTGGCCAGTTCGACGAACTGGTTGTACATCTCCGGCATTTCTTCGTGAAGCTGCGCGATTTTCTTCGGCGTGCGGGTTCCGGCTACAACGTCTTCGCCCTGAGCATTTTGCAGGTATTCGCCGTAAAGGACTTTTTCGCCGGTCGAAACGTCGCGGGTGAAAGCTACGCCTGTGCCTGAATCTTCGCCCATGTTGCCGAAGACCATGGTTTGCACGTTGACGGCTGTACCCAAGTTGTCATCAATCTTGTTGATGCGACGGTAATCTTTGGCGCGGCGGCCATTCCACGAAGCGAACACGGCCTTGATGGCGTGTTTGACCTGATCCAGCGGATCGGTCGGGAAAGGATTGCCGGTTTCTTTTTTGTCTATGGCTTTGAAATCGGCGACGACTTTGGCCAGCGTTTCTTCGCCGACTTCTGTGTCACCTTTGACGCCGAGTTCTTTCTTGTAAGCGTCAAAGACGTGTTCAAACTTTTCGGAATCAATGCCCAGCACGATTTTGCCGAACAGTTGAATGAAGCGGCGGTAAGCGTCCCACGAAAAGCGTTCATTGTTGGTCATCTTGGCCAGGGCGACGCGGGTTTCGTCGTTCAAACCCAGGTTCAAAACCGTGTCCATCATTCCGGGCATCGAAAACTTTGCGCCGGAACGGACGGAAACCAGCAGCGGATTGTCGCTGCCGCCGAACTTTTTGCCGGTTGCGGCTTCGACTTTGGCCAGGGCTTCCAGTGCCTGATCCCACATGCCTTCGGGGAACTGTTCGCCGGACGTGTAGTAGGCGTTGCAGGCTTCGGTGGTGATGGTGAATCCGGGCGGAACCGGCATGCCTGCGTTGGTCATTTCGGCCAGGCCGGAGCCTTTACCGCCGAGCAAATCTTTCATCTGGCCTGTGCCTTCGGTCTGGCCGTCGGCAAACAGGTAAACGTATTTCGTACTCATTGCTGTTTTGTTGTCTCCTGAAAAATGTAGGTCAAATCTGTCCAGTTTGACCTGATTGGCAAATCGCCTGTTGGTGTCCGAAGTGCGGCTGGTGAAGAGGCAAACTGACAGTTCGCCCTACATTCAAGCCGCCGGTCGCAACCGGCTCAGAACTTCATAAGATCGCGGCTCGCGTTCCAGCGCACGCGCAATCAATCGCGTAGCTATATTGCCGACCTGATTGAGCAATTTAGGCTCGCGGGTCAGCGACAAAAACTTGTTGGGGGATTGAGTCAAAATATCCTGAACAGTTTGCCAGGCCAGCGGTCGCAACTCTTCGCCGCGTTGACCGCTGCAGGTCACACATTGCGGCATGCCTTCGTTGGTCAGGTAAACGGCCATTTCGCCGCTCAAATCCTTTTCGCACAAACCGCAGTGCCGCCAGTCAGGGAAAAAACCTGCCAGTTTCAACATCCAGATTTCAAAATATCGGCAGATTTCGTAATACCGAGCCAGAGGCATCAAATTGTTACTTTCCGCCTGTCGCATAGCTTCCAATGTGGCGGCAATCAACCGATAAGCCGTATCGTTCGGTTCGTGGTCGAGCAGAAAAGAATCAACCAGTTCCGCCCAGTATTGCATGACGCCCATTCGCTCGCTGCTGATTCCGGCGACAAATTGCGAACTTATGATTTCGCAGCCGGAAATTGAAACCAGTTCTTTATTTTCTTTTTCGAAGTAAGTCAGCGTAACTTCGGTGAACGGTTCCAGGCTGGCTCCAAATCGGCTGCGAAGTTTCCTGGCTCCGTGAGCGACTCCGCGAAGCTTGCCGGCTTCGCGGGTGAAGAAGACGCAAATTTTGTCGGCTTCCTTGAGCGAGAAAGTGCGGAGCACAAAGGCTTCCGTGTCGTGCAGCGGCATAAATTTTTGCAGCCAGTATTGAAGTTTGATTACAACGGCGAGTTAAGGCGCGTAGTCTAAACTGGCTTGACCAACTTCTCAACCGCGCGGCGAAACTTGCCGATCACTTTTTGCCGGTTGAAGGTTTGGTTTTTGGCGTCGGAGTCGGTTCCGGAGTCGGCTCCGAAGCGATGTCGCGTTTGTCTTTCAGTGTGACGCGCGATTTGCCGTACATTTTCTGGTGGTCTCCGGGCGCGCGGGTTATCCAGACTGCGCCTCGCCGTGGGTCTTCGCCTTCGCCTTCAACAACGCCAAGATATTTGCTGTTTTCGACCAGGTAAGCGTGTTTGCCGATGGCCGGATTTTTCGCAGGCGGCAGGCTGCGATACCAGTAAACTCCGGCGAACAGGCCGCCCAGGATAAGGATGATGATGAAATGTTTGAGCATGCTGAAAAAGAATTTCCAGACCAGCCACAAAAACAACAACACAACCAAAACTCCGCCAGCGAGCAACAGTTTGATCGAATATCCGTCCATGAAAATCCCCCTTGGGTGACTGAGAATTGATTACTTCAGAAATTTCAGCAGCAGGGTAGCCAAGCCTAGAAAAGAAAGAAAGCCGCCGATGTCCGTGCAGGTGGTGACAAAAACGGTTGAAGCCAGAGCCGGATCGGCTTTCAACTTTTTTAGCGCCAGCGGGATGATTGTCCCCGCAATGGCGGCAATCACCAGATTGATGACCAATGCCGCCGCAATCACTCCACCGATGATGAACATGCGCGCGCTGAATCCAAACCACAGGCAAACTACCACGGCGGCGATTGCTCCACTGACCAGTCCGTTGGTGACGCCGACCAGCAATTCTTTAATCAGAACGCGGCGTGAATTTTCCAACGTCACTTCGCCCAGCGCCAGTCCGCGAACAATCACTGCCAGAGTTTGAGTCGCCGCGTTGCCGCCCATTCCGGCAACGATGGATTGTAAAGACGCCAGCACTACGACTTTTTCAATTGTCGGTTCAAAAGCATTGATGACCGATGCCGCCACAAAAGCCGTTCCCAGATTGATGACCAGCCACGGCAATCGCAACCTGACCGAACGCAGCGGAGCGCTTTTAATTCCTTCTTCGGAACTGACGCCGGCCAGGGCATAAATGTCTTCGGTCGCTTCTTCGCGGATCACATCCAGCACGTCGTCAACTGTGACGACGCCGACCAGTTTGTTTTCCTGGTCAACAACCGGGATTCCCAGCAAATTGTAGCGGGCGACGATGCGGGCTACTTCTTCCTGATCAGTGTCCGTTGCGACGCTGATAACGTCGCCGTTCATAAACTTTTTAAGCGGAGTTGTCGGCGGAACCAGCAGCAATTGTCGCAGGCTGGAAACTCCGACCAGATGATTTCGGTCGTCAACGATGTAGAGGTAAAAGACCAGTTCGATGTCGCTGCTGTCTCGCTAAATGGCGGAGATGGCTTCGCTGACTGTCAGGT